>CAXMSM010000302.1:0-10023 GCA_964195655.1 uncultured Gammaproteobacteria bacterium
CATGATGTAGTGCGTGAGGCTCCTTGCGTTGGGGACCAGACCGCCCATGCCGACCGTGGGGACGGGTGCCCTCAGGCCCAATGCCGCCATGACCGAGGCTGGGACGGCGTTCGGCCGCTGAGAGTTGGGGAGCAGAGCATAGTGCGCATTGACTTCAGCTACCTCCGTCCGTAGCTGCGACTGCTTGTTCAACAGGTCCGCCCGTATGGCGCCGGCCTCGTCGGCGGCCGCCCTGGCATTGGCTGCAGACTTGGCCGAGGCCGCCTCGATGGCCTGCGCCTCTTGGGTGACCCGGCCGAAGCTCTGCATCCGCGCGGACATCTCGGTGGCCACCACGCGCTGGATGGCCAGGTTGTCGATCAGGCTGCTCGGGGACGCGGCGGTCAAGATCGCGTTGAGGTCGTCGGTGCGCCCGCCCACATAGGCCGCGGCAGCTACTTTGTTGACGGCGCCCTGCTGGGTGGCCAGCTGCGCCTTGGCGGCGTCGAGCTCGGCCAGATCGTCGGCGTGCCCCTGGTCCGCCTCGCTTAGCCGCTGAATCTTCTTGTCGAAGTCCAGCTGGGCCGAGTGCATCGTCTCGGCCAGCTCTTCGGTCTGCTGGGACAGTTCGTTGAGCTTTGCGACTGCGTCATGGGCCGAATCGGCGTACGCGACACCGCCGCATACCGCGCTGAGGGCCGTGAGCGTGACGATCGCTCCGACCACCCGCACGTGCACGGCGGATTTCACAACAAACTGGGGGTTAAATTTCAAGACTGGGTATCCTCTGACTGCCGTCGACGTCTTCTTCGTCGAACTGCTTGTCCAGTGCCTAGGTCTCGGACAGGTTACGAAATGGTATCGGGTTTGTCCAACCGCCGAGGCCTAACTCGAATCGTTGTCAGCGTGACAGCGGGTCCCCGGCCAGCTTCAGGGCTGGCTCGGCGCGCCAGCTGCGGACCGTATGCGCAGCCGCCTCCAGTACGTCGTCGATGGCGTTGCTGATGGGGATCTCGAAACGCGCGACGGTCACCGCGTTGGTCTGGTCTTCGGAGGTGCGCAGCGAGATCGGCATGTTCATGCGCAGCTCGTCGACGGGACGCCCCATCTCCTCGTGGTAGCGGTGCTGTCCGTCGCGCGTCCTCCTTGTTCGCCGGCCTCTCACACCAAGAGGGAGGTGTGCTAGAGGTCCAGGTCGATATCCGAACACGCGAGGCTGTTGCAGACGGTGATGCGTTCCATCGGGCCGCGGTCGGCCTCAAGTTGTGTGGACCCGCTCAGTTTCGGCGACACACAGGCGCCGCAGAGCCCCCGTTGGCAGCCGGTCGGCACCCGGATGCCCGCTTGCTCGGCGGCCTCCAAGAGCGTTGTGGCACCGTCGATTTCTATTGTGCGTTCGCTGCGGCGGAACCGGACGGTGTACCGGCGGCCGTCGTCGACGGGGCGGGAAATTGTGGGAGGGGTGAACGACTCGGTGTGGAACCGCTCTGGATCGAGCCCCAGGTTTCCGAGGTGGCGTTGCGCGAGATCGATCATCGCGGGCGGTGCGCAGATAAAGGTCTCGCGGTCCGCGACATCCCGAACGTGGCGTTTGAGGAGAATCTGTGAAAGCTGCCCTTGGGTGATGTCGCGGAGTCGCGACGGCTGGTCGGTAAAGAAGTGGGCCCGGACACCCGAGCGGTCGGCAAGTTGACGCAACTCGCGCTCGAAGATGATCGAGCGATCGTCGCGGTTGAAATACAGCAGGACCGCGTCGGACGCCGGTGCTTCGCGGGCGATCTTTCGCAGCTGGCTGATGATCGGAGTGATCCCTACGCCCCCCGCGATGTACAGCGACTTGCGTGGCACGGTCGACATGGCGAGCCCGCCGGTGTTGGCGGGTACGCCGACCAGCGTCACGTATCTTCCGGCGCGCAGGGTGTCGTTGAGCTGATTAGATACTCGGCCGTCGGCGACGCGTTTGACGCAGATCTCCATGGCGTCCGAGCTGTAGCTGTCGTGGACGAGGCTGTACTGGCGTACCAGAACGTCGTCACCGACGTTGACGCGCACCGAGACGAATGCGCCTGCATCCCAGCAGACATCACCCCAGCCGCGTGGCTTCTGCAATCGGATCTGGAGGGCCTGCCCGTTTGCAACCGAGTTGGCCGAAAGTACCTTGACCGGCACGTTGTAGAACCGCGGCTTCTCCAAGTAGGGACCTTCGGGCAGCGACTTGTACGCCGTGCCAAACACCAGTCGGCGCGCCAGCGATACCGGTTGCGCCAGAAGGCGCAGTGGCTTACCGAACTCTCGCTCGCCCAACGGGATCGACAGGCCGGTCAGCGCCTTCGCGAAGAGACGCATCGATTCCAGCAGCGGTGTCTCGTGGTACGGCAGGCCGTGCCGGGCCGCGATCTCGCGCACGGCCGGCGCGATCTCGCGCTGTCGGTTGGGCGGCAGGTCCGGGAACATGTGATGCTCGATGTGGGTGTCGAGGCCGCCGTAGAAGATCCGGAAGTCGGGACGGTCCTCGAACGGCACCTCTTCGGCCAGAGTCCGCTCCAGGAAGTCGTCAATACGCGGACTGCGAACAAAGTTCCTGGTCGCACGGAACTGGCGCGCGTAGTACTGGTCCGGTGTCTCGCCTGGACCGGGGTCCGGAAACATCTCCAGTTCGCCGGCGTGATGTTCGATCGCAACCAGAAAAAACACCGACATGTACCCGGCAACCCCACCGAGATAGTTGGCCAGCAACGCTGGGAGGAATCTCGAACCCGCGGTCAGGGGCTCGGCTACGTAGCGCTCTCGCGCGTCACTTAGGGCGATGCGCACCGGAGCGCGCAGCATGTTTCGGCTGAAGAAGCGGCGGCCTTCCACGTGCCGCGTCACGTTGCCGAGCATGAACGGTGCGCTCTGCGGTGCCGTCGCGATCAGCGCCCCGATGACCGCGGTCTGCACGACGTGATGGCCGAACCAGTCCTGACCAGCCATGGCACGCGAGATGCTGTAGCCAAGGTCGTGATCGCGGCCGGCGATATTGGTGTGCGGGTGGTGCCCCTCGTGGTGCATCACCTTCCATTGGCGGATGTCGACGTTGAAGTCCCACTCGTAGCGCTCGGAGTGGTATTCGCCGCAGTTCGGCAGATGGTCGTAGCTGCCGTGAATGATGTTGTGGCCCAACTCAGAGAACTGGAGTAGCCGGTAGAGCATCTCGAGGACCACGGCACGGCCGACCGCCTTCGGTCTACCGTCGCGCAAGAGCTCGATCCGACGAGCCTTGATCGCCTGGCCGTAGGCGGTCACGTTCCGGATGTGGGCGAGGTCCGCGTCGCCTACCTGCGCCTTCGTCGATCGGTACAGATCCTGGAGTTCATCAGCGAGGCTCTGCTCCTGGCGGGCGGCGATGGCAGTCGTCATAAAACACCACGCTAGATAGGAAGTCTGAGCAAAGGAATGTTCCTACGGGACACCAATTTGGTATTTTCGGACAGTGAAAACAGGCCCGTGCTGGGCGGTGCCTCGGGGCACCGAAGGCGTCCGCATCATGGTGCAGGCCGGCATCGCCAACGGAATGACGGCCATCGAGTGCCTCGCAGGCACCGGTGTGACCGAGGCGAACCTCGACGACGAGAACTCCGAAATCTGGGCTCACCAAGAGTTCGACGTCATCCGCAACTTGATGGCCCGGTTAGGCGATCGACCGGGCGCCGGCCTCGAGGTGGGACCGCACTCCACACTGGGCCGCGCCGGGGTCATCGGCTTCTTGATCTTGGCTTGCCCCACGGTGCGGGAGGGTGTGGAGTCGGCCTTGCCGTTCTTGGCGCTGTCCCCGACGCACCTGCGGTTCTCGGTGGAGACCGACGAGGAGTACACCTATCTGGTCGCCGACGACAGCGAGCTACCCGCCGATGTCCGAGCGTTCATCGTCGAACGCGACCTTGCCGGGTTGGTCGCCGCAATGCGTGGAGCCCAACTTGAGTTCACTCCGCTGTGGTTGGAAACGACGCTCGATGCCGAGCGGGCCGCCAAGCTCGCGGAGGTTTGGCACCTTCCTCGCAGCGACGTGCATCCCGGTAGGCGCAGCAACCGGCTTGCTGTGTCGCACTCATTTCTCGACCAGCCTTCGCCTCTGGCGGATGCGAATACGGCGCGCATGCTCAGCCGCCACTGCCGGGAGCTACTCGACCGCAGACTGTCGCGTGTCGGAGTCGCGGGACAGGTCCGCAGCCGGCTGCGGCACCAGCCCGGCCAACTGCCGTCGATGCAGACGGTAGCCGACGAACTGCATATCGATCCGCGGACGCTGCGTCGTCACCTGGTTAACGAAGGGACTTCGTTCCGGGCGCTGCTCGACGAGGTCCGGCGCGGGTTGGCAATCGAACTGCTGGAGCAAGACACTCCGGTGGAGCAGATCGCCAAGCGCCTCGGATATGCCGAGACCGGGAACTTCACGCACGCATTCAAACGCTGGGAAGGCATGGCACCCAGTAATTTCCGTAGAACACGCTGAAGTCCGCCCCCGGCCCGGAGCGCAGGCCCCTGGAGCCTTCACGGATGTGCGGTCGCTAGGCCGCTGGGTTTGGTGGTGGGCTGATTGGTAGCGCGAGGCGGAATTTGGCACCGCTGTCACTGGGTAGGCAGACCAGCGTGCCGTGGTGGGCCTCGGCGAGTGCACGGGCGATCGACAACCCGAGCCCGGAGCCACCCGAGTCGCGGTCTCGGGAGTCCTCCAAGCGGACCAAACGATCGAATATCCTTTCTAGATCGTCGTCAGGGACGCCGGGGCCGGTGTCGGTGACCATGACTTGTGCTGTGCCATCGATGGTTTGGACGTTCACAGTGATCTGACCCCCGGAGGGCGTGTGGCGGCGGGCATTTTCGAGCAGGTTCGAGAAGATCTGTTCGATCTTGGCCGGATCGGCTTCTACGTAGAGCTGCTGGTCGCCGGTGCACTGGACGTTCAGGCGGGGTGCCAGCATTGCAGTGCGGTCGACTTCGGCGGCCACGATGGGTCCGAGATCGGTTCGTTCAGGACGCAAGCTCAGGCCGCCGGCGTCGATTCGGGCGATCTCGAGCAGGTCATTGACCAGGCGGGCAGTCTTTCGGGTTTCGCTGGCCAACAGCGCGGCGTGCCGGCCCGCCCGTGTCTCCCGGCCGTCGGTCTTGTCCGGTGTACCGGGCTGAACCCCAGCGTCAGCGATCAGCTGATCGGCAACGACCTGGATACCCGCGAGCGGGGTTCGAAGCTCATGAGAAGCGTCGGAAAGGAATCGGCGGCTCTGCAGTTCGGCTCGGTGCGCACTGCCGATTGCTCTCGCGCCGATGGCGGTCGCCCAGAACGGGCCCAATGTTTCAGATCTCTCACCCGATTTGACGATGACCCAGACCAACGGCAGCACGAGCTTGCATGCCCAGCCGCACCTACGCGCCCCCATGACCCAGAATCAGATGCCGATGGGCGGCTACCACCACCGGCATCGGTGATCATCCAGCAGCGGATATGCTCGCTACTACGCTAACGCACGCGGTTGCTGCAGCATCCCAGGTTTAATGCATAGCGAGATCGACGACTCCGAGAAGAGGAAAATCATGGCCGAGACCGCAGATCGGCAGACGTCACCCGGAATCGTCTCCGCACGCAAGTATCTGACTGAGTTCATCGGCATGTTCATTTTCATGTTCGCGGTGCTGGGGATCGTTTCTTCCGGGGCCAGCTTGGCGGCGACGGCGATCGGTGTCGGTGCGGTGCTGATGGTGATGGTTTATGCCGGCGGGCACATCTCCGGTGGGCATTTCAACCCGGCAGTATCGATCGCCGCCTATTTGCGCGGCGCGCTTCCGCTGGGCGACCTCGGGCCTTACATCGTCGCCCAACTGCTGGGGTCCTTGGCGGCGTTCCTGGTGGGTTTCGTGTTGTGGGGCGATAGCTACTTCGGGGACGGCGCAGTCGACCTCAGCGGCCAGCTGGGGGCAGCCTTTGTCGCTGAACTGGTGTTCACCTTCGCGCTGTGCTACGTGGTTTTGAATACCGCTACCAGCAAGGACCACGAAGGCAACAGCTTCTATGGCCTGGCCATCGGGTTCACGGTAGCCGCGGGAGTGGTCGCGGTCGGTGGCATCTCCGGCGCCGCATTCAACCCCTCGATCACCTTCGGGCTGATGTTGTCGGGCTTTTTCACCTGGAAGTTCCTCTGGGTCTACTGGATTGCCCAGGTGCTGGGCGCGGTCATCGCGGCCTACGCCTACAAGGCAGTCAACCCCGACCAGAAGAGCATCGGCGACGGGTAGCACCTCCCCGGCCCGTCGCCACGGCCGATCGGCCTTTAGTGGATGCTGGGCTGAACAACCTGACCGGGGTGGCTTGCCGAACTTGACGTTGCCCATCCCGCCGGAACGCAGGAGGAGTGACCGATGACGGAGATGACCTACCGCACGATGGTGGCCATGACCAGGACGTTCTTACTGGCCACCGGAGCCCGCGTCACCTACATCGGCGAGGAAAACATCCCTGATCGCGGCGGTGCCGTAGTCGCCATCAACCACACCAGCTATATCGACTGGCTGGCGGCCGGGTTGGTTGCGCGTCGCCGCCGCCGCTGGTTGAGGTTCATGGTCAAGGCCGAACTCCAGCGGGTGAAGGTGATCAACTTCGCGATCAAGCACACCAAAACCATTCCGGTGGATCGCAGCGCCGGGGCCGACGCCTACGCAATGGCGGTGCAGCGGTTACGCGATGGGGAGTTGGTCGGGGTCTATCCGGAGGCCACGATCAGTCGTAGCTTCGAACTCAAGGAGTTCAAGTCGGGGGCGGCCCGGATGGCCGCCAAGGCAGATGTCCCGATCGTTCCGGTGATTGTCTGGGGCAGTCAGAGGATCTGGACCAAGGGCCATCCAAAAAATCTCGGTCCCAAAAAGGTGCCGATCACCGTTGCGGTGGGCGCGCCATTCCATGCCGCCGAAGACGTCGCGCAGACCGATGCCGCGCTGCGTGAGTCGATGACCACGCTGCTGCATCAGGTGCAACAGCGATATCAGCACCCGGCCGGGGCGTACTGGGTGCCGCGCCGGTTGGGCGGCGGGGCACCGACTTTGGCCGAGGCGGTTCAGATCGCCACCGCCGAGGCCGGGGCTAAGGCCGCGGGTCGTACCCCGCTTGAGTAACGGAGCATGAAGGCGTGGACGACCTGCTGGGTCGGCTCAAGGTCGATTTTCCGGTGGCGCAGGCCGGAATAGCGTTCGATCGTCACCGATTTCGGCGGCCCTCATTTCCTGTTTCGCAACCGCTTGGTGTCGCTCTGTGCCCGCCGTTGTCGCCGGCCCGTTCCGGGTGCAAGATCTACATATGGTGGCAACGAACACGGTAGGCGGACCCATCGACACCGCACAGCTGGGCGTGACGCTGATGCATGAGCACGTGTTCCTGCTGTCCCCGGAGGTCATGCAGAACTATCCCGAGGGTTGGGGCGAGGAGGCTCAGCGCGAGGCCGACGCGGTCCGGCGTCTGAACGAACTCAAGGCCGGCGGGGTGGACACCATCGTCGATCTCACGGTGATCGGGCTTGGCCGCTACATTCCGCGCATCGCACGGGTCGCTGCACAGACCGACCTGCGGATCGTGGTGGCGACCGGTGTGTGTACCTACAACGACGTGCCGCTCTAATTCTATTTCACCGGCCCGGGCACCGAGTTGGGCGGGCCCGAGACCATGACCGACATGTTCGTGCGCGATATCGAAAGCGGCATCGCCGACACCGGGGTGAAGGCCGCGATCCTCAAGTGCGCCACCGACGAGCCCGGTGTGACTGCCGGTGTCGAGCGGGTGCTGCGGGCCGTTGCGCAGGCCCACAGGCACACGGGGGTGCCGATCTCCACACACACGCACGCCGCCAGTCGCCGTGGTCTCGAACAACAGAACATCTTCGCTTCCGAGGGCGTTGACCTGTCGCGGGTAATCATCGGGCACAGTGGCGATAGCACTGACCTCGACTATCTCGAAGAGCTGATCGCCAACGGCTCTTACCTGGGCATGGACCGTTTCGGTTACGACCAGATCCTGCCCTTCGCGCAGCGCATTGAGACCGTGGCGCGGATGTGCGAGCGTGGCCACGCCGAGAAGATGGTGCTCTCCCATGATGCGGCGTGCTTTATTGCCTGGATGCCGGAACCCGATCAGCAAGAGATTTCAGCAAAGTCCCAATATCTCCATATTCACAACGATGTGCTACCGGCGTTGAAGAATCGCGGGGTTACCGAAGAGCAGATACACACCATGCTCGTCGACAACCCGCGCCGCATCTTCGAGCAGCAGGGCGGGTACTAGGCCGCCACCCCGGCTAATTGCCGTAAAGGCGTAAGGCCCGGGCTGTCAGCGTGGCTACTTCGCCGCTCAGCTTCGCGACGGGTGGACCGCCGCGCTGGTGGATGACGTTCGCGAGGACAATCACATAGGTGTCTGAACCCGGGTCCATCCATAACGTTGTTCCGGTGAAGCCGGTGTGGCCGAAGCTGCCGATGGGAAAGATCATGCCGCGCGGCCGGGAATGGGCCGTGTCGATATCCCAGCCGAGGCCGCGTAGGTCTTGTCCCCATATTGCCGGATAGTTCGGAGCGAGCAGGGGGTTGGTCGTGTTGGGCGTGTTTTCGATGGCTGCCCGCTCAGCCCCGTTGGCCGCTTCGAGTTGTTCAGCGGTGTGTCCGGGCTGCTGTGGAGTCGTCATCAATTCCAGGGTCGATTGCGTCAGCGGAAACCTGCTGGGTCGGCCTGCGAGCCGATCGAGTAGGGCCTGTCCGAACAGGCCCATATCCCGCACCGTCGTGAATACACCGGCACTCCCGGCTACCCCACCCATACGGCGTGCCGTCGGGTCATGCACGGTACCGCGAAGCTGGTTGTAGAAGTCGGGGTTCTTGCTCGGATCGATGCTGTTGTCCTCATCGCGCGCCGTGGGGGCGATACGTGCCAGAAGGTCGGTGCTCCACGTACCTGCCGGACACTCGCCAACCGGGGCTGCGTTCGGATCGAAAGCGAGCGCATTGCCCCGGATCTGGTGCGGACCACATGCTTTGGCCGGGGGAAGGTAGCGGGTGTCATCCATGCCGAGTGGTTCAAATACGTTGTTCTGAACGTAGATGTCCTCGGGTTCACCGGTGATCTTCTCCAGCATCGCGCCCAAGAGAATGAAGCCGATGTCGGAGTAGTGGAAGCTCTCACCGGGAGCAAACTCCACGCGTGCGTTCAACGCACGATGAATGCCTTCCGCTTTGTCGGCCCTGTCCAGTCCCCATGGAGCGTCCAGGCTCAAATCTCCCGCCAGGCCCGAGGTGTGCGTGAGCAACATGCGTAGCGTCACCTGGGCACGTCGCGGGTCGTTCATTGGGTTGAAACCGGGCAGGTAGGTCTGTATGGAATCGTCTATCTGAACTCGGCCTCGCTCATAGAGCTGTAGAACGGCAGTCGTCGTCGCGACGCTTTTCGTCAACGATGCCAAGTCGAAGATCGTGTCCTCGGTCATCGGCTCAGCCGGTGCGGGCGACCCGTCCAATCCAGGTTCGCCGGCCAGCTTGCGAGAACCGAAAGCCTGGCGAAAGACGATCTTGCCCGCGTGCCCGATCAGGACCACCGCACCGGGTAGTCGGTGTGCGCCGATCGCGTCGTTCACGAGCTGGGCGACAGGTGCGAATTCATCCGCGGGGGCTATGTCTTCATCCGCTGGGCCTTCATCCGCTGGGCCTTCATCCGCGGGAGCCACCGCCCGCACTGTCGTTGTCAGCGCGCTGGTCTCTGGCGGTGGTTGCTCCGAATCTCCGCATGAGGGGACCGCAGCGAGGGCGAGCAAGACGGTTCCAACGGCGCAGACCCGGGCGACACGCGATCCTGACTTCACTAGGTCGACCGTAGCCGGGCCCGCTGCACCGTAGGAAGAGCACCGTTGTGCGCGTAGGGCGCCTATTTGGCGCGGTGGGCGGAGACCAGCCAGGAGGGGAGTTGGGGGGGGCCGCCGGAGCCGATGGTGAGGTTGCGGTACTCGACACCGGCCGGCCGGGATTTGGGGACGTTGATCC
>CAXMSM010000303.1:0-5965 GCA_964195655.1 uncultured Gammaproteobacteria bacterium
CGGCGGCAGCGGCGATCGCGACGAGTACCCACACTGCAGGGACGGTGACCGCGGCCTGCGCGACGACGCTCGGAATCGAAACGCCGGTATCCGAGTTGGCGGCGATCAGACCTATCACGGTTCCGCCAACGAGGAGGTAGATCGCCGGGGCGAGATAGGCGACCACAATGTTGCTGGCTAGATATGTCGGTCTGCGTAGCGCGCCAGCCAGCACCGGTTCGACACGAAAATTGTTCTCCTCAAACGCTATCCGGTTGACGATCTGCACCCCCGAGACGGCGGCGATGAGGCCGACCAGCGCCAGGATCGTGACGATGAAGGCAAAGGTCAAGTTCGATGCGCCGCCCGGCTGGCCGGCCAGAACGCCGCGGAGGGAGGCGTTGGAACCCAGCACCTCGGTGATAGCGGTGGACAGGTATCCGAAAACGACGCCGAGCCCGGCGAACGCAACCAGCCAGGCGATCAGGGAGCCCCGGTTGAGGCGAACCGCCAGACCCCAGACGTTGGCAGCGCGTGTACCGCGGGCAGGTCCGGGTCGGGGCGGGATGATGCCTGCGCCGTAATCCCGCCGTCCGTCGAGGACGAACCCGCACGCGATCAGGACGGCTGCCAGTGCCAGGGCTAGCAGCAGCGGCCAGGGATTGATGTCGGCAGCTGGACGTACCTGCTCCAACCAGCCAAGCGGCGTCGTCCAGACGGCCCAGCCAGCGGCGTCGATGGAGTCGATGGATCCCCTCAATACGAAACAGATACCCAACAGGCCGATCGCAATGCTGCTGGCAGAGCGGGCATCGGAGCCCAGTTGAACGGTCACCGCGGCCACCCCGGCGAACATCAACCCCGACGCGGTGAAGGTCGCCGACAGCAACAGCGAGGGCAGTGCCGCGCCACCCACGGCGACAGTCAGCAGAAAGCACACCACACCCATGGCCACCGACGCGATGGCGGCCAGCAAGACTGCGACGGTCAGGCGAGCCTGTCGACCCAACACACCTGAGGCGAGAAGTTCAGCTTGCCCGGAATCCTCATCGGCGCGGCTGTTGGCGACCACGACGAGGATCGCCATCAGCGCGGCGAAAAACGCGCCCAGCGCTCCGGAGCGCCATGCGTTGAAACCGTCATTGGTCATCAGGTCGCGGGCGGGGCCGAAGATCAGCGACAGCGCCGGATTCGACGTCAACGCCGCCGAAAGCTGTCTCCGATCAACGACATCTGGAAAGATCAACCGGTAGGCCAGAATCGATGACGCCGACAGAGCCGACACTCCGATCACCCACGGGGCGATGGCGCGGGCGTTCTGCTTGAGCGAAACAGGCAGGAGCGCAGAGATACCCGTGAACGCGGTCATGAGGCTGCGCCCGCCTGTGGACCGGTACCGCTCACGGCGTCAGCGATTGTGTATTGCTGGAGGAAGAGCTCTTCGAGCGAGGGCGGGGTCACCGTCAGCGAGGCGAGATCGTACCGAAGTAGTTGCGCCACAGCCGCACCGATATTGGCAGACTCGACGGAGCCGGTGAAGTGCGCGTCCTCGAGATGCGCACCACAGAAGCCGTCGAGGTGGTTCAAGGTGGGAGGCGGGTTTCGTAACGTGGCGGTTATCGTGCTGCGAGTCTGGCCGCGAAGGTCATCGAGAGTGCCGGTCTGCACGATGCGGCCCTCACGAATGATGCTGACCTGATCGGCCAGGGCTTCGACCTCGCTCATAATGTGACTGGAGAGCAAGACCGTGCGGCCGCGGGCCTTCTCCTTCGCGATCTGCTCCTGGAATACGGCCTCCATCAATGGATCCAGACCTGATGTGGGCTCATCGAGAATGAGCAACTGGACATCGGAGGACAGCGCAGCGACGATGGCGACCTTTTGTCGGTTTCCTTTGGAGTACTGGCGGCCACGTTTGGTGGGGTCGAGTTCGAAACGCTCGACGAGGTCGGCGCGGCGGTTTTCGTCGAGCCCCCCGCGAAGATTGCCGAGCAGATCGATCGCTTCACCGCCGGTGAGACTGGGCCACAGCACAACGTCTCCGGGAACGTAGGCAAGCCTGCGATGCAACTCGACGACGTCGCGCCAGGGATCCCCACCGAGCAGTTGCACCTGGCCGGCGTTCTTGCGCAATAGCCCCAGAAGCACACGGATGGTGGTCGACTTTCCGGCGCCGTTGGGGCCCAGAAAGCC
This sequence comes from uncultured Gammaproteobacteria bacterium, assembly GCA_964195655.1. GTDB lineage: Bacteria > Actinomycetota > Actinomycetes > Mycobacteriales > Mycobacteriaceae > Mycobacterium. The sequence continues at coordinate 2,173 of CAXMSM010000303.1, forward strand.
GTGGACTTCCCCTTCGGCCACCCTGAGATTCAGCCCATCCAGCGCGGTGAACGAACCGAATTTCTTAACCAGGCCATCGATGGCGATCGCGGGTTGGCGGTGCCTGCTCAACGTTGTCTCCCTTGGGGTTGTGCTGTCATCACGCGAATTTCCTCGTGTTTAGATGCGGTTGTCGCGTCATGACTACGGCGCGCACAAAGGCGTCGCTCAATATGTCGCAGGTAGTGTCGATGTCGGGCAGGTCGAGTGCGCGGACCTGCGCAATGCCCGGACGCACCAGCATGTGGATCACGACCGGAGTCACAAGTTGATGGATGAGCAGCGGTAGTGGCACGTCGCGGATGTTGCCGGCCTGGACCTCCGCGCTGAGCCAGGCGCCGAGGCTTCCTAACAGCCGGGGTGCGTTGTGTTGCAGCAGATTCTGGATGGCGGGACTCTCAGGGCGGGCGAGGGCCTCGGCCAGCACCGCGGGCGCGACCCGGGGTTCGCGATTCAACGAATGGGCAATCAGCCCGTAGAGTCGGCGCACCGTCGCGGGCAGGTCCCCGTGAGAGTCGTTGAAGAAGTGCTCGATGTCCGGCAGCGGGCTGTGTCGCTCGAACGTCGCCCGCAAGAGTGCATCGCGGCCGCCGAACACCGCGTACAGGCTGTGCACCGAGCACGGGGTACGAGCCGCGATCGCCTCCAGGGTCGCGGCTCCCAAACCCGAGGTACTGATCAGGTCAGCGGCAGCGTCCAAGGCGCGGGCGTGCACCGGGCGTCCGCCCGGATCGATACCAGCGGCTCGGACGGCGCCGTCCAGGGCGGCACGGGACCCGCCGAGGCGACGGATCAGGGTGCTGCGCGAGATGCCCGCCTCGCGGGCGATCGCGAATACCGGCACGTCCGCGACGTCCTTACCCAGGACCCTGGCTGCACGCAACGCCGCCTGCACTAATTCGTCGCTGACTACGACTGAGCCTTTCCACGTTGGACCGGAGGATGTGGAGTGTGCTGTCTTGCCTGCATTCACGGGTGGCCGCCGCGCATCACGGTTACCTCCGTCGACAGCAAGGCTCGAGAAAGGAACACGAAACACTGTAACCAGTATTCGAGTGTCACGGCAAGGGGCGTGAGCCTCACCCAACGCTTTCTACGACGCTATTACCACTGGTCGCGCGGGACGTCGAAGTCCGCACACAGCGCCCGCCACACGTTGCGGGGCTCGATGCCCTCCTCGATGGCCTGCACCGCGGTGCGCCCTCCGATATCACTCAGCACGTGGTCGACCAGCATCGACGAGGCCCGCATTGCGCCGAACTGGCGCTCGACGAGCTCCGAGAATTCCGTCAGCCGCACGTGCCCAACTTACGCCGCTCCGTTCAAGGCCTGATGGCACACCTGTACCGGATCAGCGACCTGCGCAACGCTGGCACCGGCCCTCCGCGCGGCCTCCCGGTAGCGCGGCGAACCGAGCACTTCACGCGTCGTCGCGGCCAGGGCTGCGCCGGTCAGCGGCCGAATGATCCGCGCACTCCCCTGGCGCACAACGCGATTGGCGATCTCCCACTGGTCACCGCCGCCGGGAACTACCACCATGGGCACGCCTGCCAGTAACGATTTAGCGACGGTGCCGTGGCCACCACCGCAGATCAGTAAATCCGCCGCGGACAGCAGTTCGTCCTGGCGCCCGAGTCCGACTACCGCCCAGGGCGGGACCGGGCCGTCCGGGCCTTCCAGTCGGGACACCGCCACCCGCGAACCCTCGGGCAGCACATCCCCGGGCGTCAGCGTCTCAAGCGCCAGTTCGGTGAGACCGCTGGCTCCGGTGTTCGCGGTCGAGGGAGCCACCACGACGAGGGGTCCGTCTCCGGGAGGGAGTTGCAGTACCGAAGTCGTTGGCTCGAAATGCAGCGGGCCCACGACGACTGCCTCACCAGGCCAGTCCGGCCGCGGTACTTCAAGGGCGGGAAGCGTGGCGATCAGGCGCCGTAGCGGCCCTGGATCATCAGCGGACAAGCCGATTTCCACCCGCGCCGCGGATCGCTGGCGCAGACCGGTGCGCCATGAGCGCGCGCTCAGCGCCCGCATCACCGAGTCGCGCAGTCGGCCGCGCAGCCCGGTGCCGGGGGCCAGCCCGCTGCCCAGCGGCGGCAGACCCTTCGACGGACGGTAGAGCGGATGGGTGTTCAGCTCGATCCACGGCACGCCCAGCAGGTCGGCGGCCAGTCCGCCGCATGTGGTGATCGAATCGGAGATCACCAAATCGGGTGCCAGATCACCGATCCGCTGCCTGTTCAGAACCGCCATGCGCGCTGCTCGCTGATGGATCTTGGCACCGGAATCAGCATCATCGTCGGATGCCATCGGATCTAACCCGCACAGTTCGATTGCGTCGATACCCGCGCCGCGGGCCACGTCGAGCCTATTTCTGCCGGTCAGCAGGGTCGGAGTGTCGCCGGCGCCGAGGAATCGCAGACACAGCGCGATTGCCGGAAAGACGTGGCCTGGATCAGGTCCAGCGACCACGACGACGCGCATGCCGGCTACCCTGCCACAGCGTCCGCAGTTAGGCTCAGTCCATGACTGACGAGGCCCCGAAGGCCATGACTGACCAGGCCCCCGATTCCCTGATGCCGACAACACTCGCAACAGCGGCTGCCAACGCGGACACAGTGCAGGCGTTCCTGTTCGCCTTGGCCGAGGAGGACTTCGACACGGTGGAGTCGTTGGCGGCGGCCGAGTTGATCTGGCAGAACGTCGGCCTACCGTCCGTCCGGGGTCGCGACCGGATCATGAAGGCGTTGCGCCGCGGCAAGGGCAGAGTGGGTTTCGCGGTGAAGTTTCACAACATCGCCCAGGACGGTGGCATGGTGCTGACAGAGCGCACAGACGCGATCATCATTGGGCCACTGCGGCTGCAGTTCTGGGTGTGCGGCAGGTTCGAAGTGCACGACGGCCAGGTCACGCTGTGGCGCGACTACTTCGATTTCTTCGAGGTCATGGTCAAAGCTCCACTGCGGGCAGTGGCCGGGTTGGTGTTTCGTTCGGTCCGCCCGACATTCTGAACGCTTCTAGGCGCCTCGAAGCCGGCCCAGTTCGTCGAACGCCTGCGCCCAGCCCGCCAGCCGGTCTGTGGCCGTCACAAGCTCGTCGCGGTAGCGTCGCTGCGACATCGGCGAGCTCGACATCGACCCTGAATTTGCAGCCGATACCAATTGCGCTGCAGCGGAAACCATCTCGTTGTACTGGTGGGCGCCGCGGTCGAGTTGTGTTCGGAAAGCGCCGATCGTGGGCTCGAGGTGAGCGCGTGACTGGGGTGTGGAGCTAACCGCCCGCTCCATCGCTACCACCTCGGTGGCGGTGGCGGCCATGGTCGCCATTGTCTGTTCGGCGGCTGACCTCAGCTCACGCAGTTCCTCAGCGGGCAGCATCTGCCCCCGCTCCATGACGCCCAGCATGGAGGTGAGGCCACGCTCAGAGGCGGCCAGCGCAGCCATGGGCGGACGCGCGGCCGAACCCCGCGGCGGCAATCGCCGCGCCGCACGGGTCCGGGGTGGCGGCAGAGGTTCACGTCGCAACCAGCGGTAACGCAGAAATGCCAGGGTCGCAAGGAACGCGGCACCGACGGCGATCGGCGACGGAATGAACAGCGCCCAGACCGGGGTGCTCCAGGAAGCCACAAGGGCGGTCACACCCACCCAGAACACGGCCGAGACGGTGAAGAACACGCCGAGTCGGAACGCCCAGCGCCGTTTCCGCAACAATTTCGCCCGCGGGTCGGCGGCCGCTTTGAGTTTCTCGGCCAGCATGT
>CAXMSM010000304.1:0-2759 GCA_964195655.1 uncultured Gammaproteobacteria bacterium
CGCCTGTTTCCCTCACGCTTAGGCGCGGGCTGGGCGCAACCGTGGAAACAGGAGGCCGGTTCGGGCCGCGGCAGCTCTCCTCGAAAATGCGCTCCAAGCGGTCGAAACAGCGGGCTTTCAACTCGACCCAAACCAGTTCGCCGTCTACGGCGAACACATGCGTACCGCCGCCAGCGAAATCGCCAACATCCCAGCCGACCCGGGCGAAGCCATTCAATACTCGATTCTTGGCACCGTACTTTTCGAACCCGTCCTCACCGCGGCCGACGGACGCCCAGCTCTTTGGCCTCTTCCTTGGCCCGTGTCAGCACGGTCCGCCAGGAACGGCGCGCTCCGGAATCGGCGCGGACGACAAAAGTTGCGTGTTCGCCCTTCCACGGACCTATTGCGACTGCGTCCTCGCCGTAGCCCTCGTATGCGATGGCAAGGACTAAGTAGCCGTTATCCGGTGATCAGTTTGGTGAACGCGATCATCACGCCGGTGAACAGTCAGTACTGTGTCGCACAACACACATCGACACGATCCCCTCCGGGCGCATTGGGAAGGAAACGATGGCTGCACTGACCATCTATACCGCCAAACGCATCGAGACGATGTACCCGTATCGGCCGAGCGTCGACGCGGTCGCCGTGCGCGACGGCCGGGTCGTGGGAGTGGGTACCGTCGACGAGCTCGCCGGTTGGGGCGAACACACCGTGGACGGCACGTTCGCGGACAAGGTCCTGATGCCGGGGATGGTGGAGGCCCATGCGCACGTTCATGCCGGCGCGATGTGGCGCTGGCCGTATTTCGGCTGGTTCGACCGCAAGGCTCCGGACGGCAAACTCTGGACGGGAGTGCGCTCCAAAGAGGCGGTCATCGCCCGTCTCAGGGAAGCCGACAAGGCGATCGAGGACCCCAAGGAGCAGCTGATCGGCTGGGGATTCGACCCGATCTACTTTCCGGCAGGGTTCGAGTTCACCGCCCGCGATCTCGACCAGGTGTCCGCGGTGCGACCTATCTTCGTCCACCAGGCCAGCGGGCACATCGCTGTAGTCAATAGCGCGATGATGGAACGCGAGGGCATCGGTCCCGGCACCGACGTCGAGGGGGTAGAAAAGGGCGACGACGGCAAGCCAACTGGGGTGCTGAATGAGTTCGCGGCGATGGGGTGCGCGTCAGCAGCGATGGGCGCCATAATGGCTGGGGGGAACGACGAACTGGCGATGAGAGCCTGGGCCGACGAGGCGCGCAACGCCGGCGTTACCGCGCTCGGAGAACTCGCAACGGCAGGTGTTTACGATGCGGCCAAGCGCGAGATGTGGTCGAGGGTGGTCAACGATCCGAATTATCCCGCGCGGGTATCGATTCTCGCTTGTACGGCGCTCGGCGGACCAACGGATCCGGCAGAGGCGGCACGGGTGGCGGCCCAATTCGCCGCGGAGAACACCAACAAGCTCCGGTACCCGGGGATCAAGTTGGTGCTCGACGGATCACCGCAGGGCTTCACCGCCTGTTTCCGTTTCCCGGGCCACTTCAACGGAGCGCCCCAGGGCATCTGGAACATCGACCCCCACGAGTTGCCAGCCGTCGTCGAGGCCTACCACCGCGAAGGCCACATCATCCACTGCCACTGCAATGGCACGCTCGCTGTGGATGCCTTCCTCGATGCGGTCGAGCACGCGCTGACGGCGGCACCGCGCTTTGACCATCGCCACACCGTTCAGCACTCGCAGTTCACCCAGCCCGACCAGTACCGGCGAATGAAGGCGCTCGGCGTGTGTGCGAATGTCTTCTCCAACCACATCTATTTCTGGGGTGATCAGCACGCGTCGATGGTGGTTGGACCCGATCGCGCTGACGGCATGAATGCTGCCGCGACGGTGCTGCGCGAGGGCATTCCACTCTCTCTCCACAGCGATGCACCGGTAACCCCGCTCGGTGGCTTGCACTCGGCGTGGTGCGCGGTCAATCGGCTCAGCGCATCGGGAAAATTGCTTGGAGCACCCGAGCGGATAAGTGTCGAAGACGCCTTGCGGGCAGTGACTGTCGGCGGGGCCTACCAACACAAGTGGGACGCTGAAATCGGTTCCATCGAACCGGGGAAGTTCGCCGATTTCGCGGTTCTCGACGAGGACCCGCTAGCTGTGGCGCCGGAGGAGCTCCGGGACATCGGAATCTGGGGCACCGTCGTCGACGGGGTTCCGCGACCGGCGCCGGGGAACGGCTAGGAAAACCGTTCGAGGAGAAGGCGCCCTTGAATATTCCGATCCCCATCACAGTGATCGGAGGGGCGCTCGGGTCAGGAAAGACGACACTTGTCAATCACGTGCTACGTGCGGCTCAAGGACAGCGACTGGCGGTGCTCGTCAACGATTTTGGCGACCTCGATATCGATGCGGAGTTGATCGAGTCCGCGGGGACCAAGACGTTGAGCCTGCGCAACGGGTGTATCTGCTGCACGCTGGGCGGCGGGCTCACCGAAGCGCTGCAGGTGCTACGCAAACTCCCGACCCCCCCGGAGCAGATCCTGCTAGAGGCGAGCGGGGTCTCACTTCCGCAGCGCATCGTTGGGGCTGCAGGCGGGCCGGGGTTGCGCCTCGATGGAACCCTGGTGGTGGTGGACGCCGCCGCTGTGCGAAAGCAGGTCTTGGATCGCTACGTGGGGGATACGGTCCGCGAGCAACTGAAGAGCGCCGACCTACTGGTCATGAACAAGGTAGACGAGGTGGACAGCGCCGAGCGGGCAGCGATTCGGAATTTCATTGCCCAGCAGGCA
>CAXMSM010000305.1:0-10412 GCA_964195655.1 uncultured Gammaproteobacteria bacterium
ACCGTTGTGGTTGTGTTATCGGTCTGCCATCCCGCGGGTTCCGCAGCTCAGCGACCAGCTGCCTGGCACGCTCCCACAAGAACGGTCGGGCGGCGCGATGGAACTCGGGCGGGTAGGAGTTGACACCCCTTTGGTGGCGAGCCAGCCGCCGTCAACGACTCCGCACCCCTAACTGGGGCCGTCGAGTCACTCCTCCAGCGACGTGGGCGCGCAAGAATCGGCTGGTGATCAAGCGCGCAACCCCCGGATGTGTGCCCAACGGGTTAGTCACCAGATCGGCTCCGCAGTTTCGTAGCCGATCCTGGAACAGTCCCTCGGACAACAGATATGACGCGACAACGACACGTCTGCCCCTGTCACGCCTGCGCATCGCGGCGACCGCATCCACCACACCGGGCTCGCCGGTGGCCGCGAACGCCAACTCGACTCTCGACCCGATCGTCGCCGACAACCACGTCGCAGTCGTGTGCAGGTCGCACCTGGCGGCCGGGTCCGATGTTCCCGCCGCAGCGAGGAGTACCGAATCCTGAGGCCGCCAGCCGGATTCGATCAACCGGTCGACGAGCACCCGGATCAGCTGGGGGTCAGGGCCGAGGGCGCGGGTGATGGCCACGTCGCGGTGTCCGCTGGCGCGCACGTGAGCCGGAATGTCACTGCTGACGTGGTAGCCGCGGGCCAGGAAGGCGGGCACCAGCACCGTCGGCTGGTCCAGCGTCGCGCTGAGGAGCTCGCAGGGCGTCGGTCCGAGGACGTCGACGAATGCGACGCGCACCGGTCGAGCCAACGTGTCGGAGACCTGTGCCGCGAGGTCGCCGACCAGCGAGACACCTCGCTGCTTGCGGGTTCCGTGGGCTACCAATAGGAAGTTCACGATCCAGGCGATCCAGACGACTCTGACGATCCAGACGGTTCTGAAGCCTCGGCCAATTCGGCCACCTCGTCGATGGACAGCCGATAACCACGCTTGACCACGGTGGACACCATCTTCTTGTCGCCCAGCGCGGTTCGTAGCCGCAGCACAGCTGTTTCGACCGCGTGGGTGTCGGTGCCGCTACCCGGAAGTGTCCGCAGCATGTCGGGTCGCGACACCACGGCGCCGGGGTCGTGTGCCAGCACCCGTATCGTCGCCATCGCTGCCGGTGACAGCGCCTTGACCGCGCCGTCGACCAGGACACATGTGCCGCGGATCTCGAGTAGATGGCCCGCCACGTGGATCGTGCGCGACTGCAGCAGGGGCAGCTCGTCGGTGATGTGGCGAGCCAGGGCACCCAGCCGCATCCTTTCGGGCGACGAGGTCGGCAGGCCGAGCTGCACGAGGGGCCGCGCTGTCACCGGGCCGACACACATTGCGTGCACACTGTTGCGCAGCGCCGAGAGCACCTCGCTCTCGATGCCCAGCTCCGCGGCGCGCATGAGTACTGACGCGACCGCGGGCGCCGAGGTGAAACTGACTGCGTCGAACTTCTCCTCGGCGATACCGGCGACCAGTTGGTCGAACTCGCCGTTTCGCGGCGCCGGATGCCAGCGGTACACCTGGATCGGTACCACTTCGGCTCCGGCCGCACGCAATTCGTCGAGGAATTCTGGAAACGGATCCCAATCCGCGGTGGCACCGTGCAGCTGCACGGCGATGCGGCTTCCGGAGATGCCGCCCTCGACCAGATAGCGCAGCACCTCGCGAGAGGACTCCGATTTTGGCGACCACTCCTCGGGCAGGCCGGCCGCGCGCAGTGCGCCGGTCGCTTTCGGGCCACGAGACACAACGCGGGCCTTACCCAGAGCCGCGGTCAGCTCGTTGGCCAGGCCCCATCCGTCGGCCGCCTCGATCCAGCCGCGGAGGCCGATACCCGTGGTGGCGACGACGATGTCGGGCGGGGTGTCGATCAACGATTGGGTGCGCTGGCGCAGCTCGTCGTCGTCGGGCAGCGCCACCATTTCGATCGCGGCCGCGCTAGTGACGGTCGCGCCGCGGCGCTTCAGAAGTGCCCCAAGTTCGTCGGCGCGCCGCGCTGACGTCACCGCGATTCGGAATCCGGTGAGCGGCGACCGGTCCGGCTCACTCATGCCCGGCTCACTCATGTCCGGCTCACTCATGCCCAATGTCTATTCAGGTCGTGTTTCGGCGTGATTAAGTGGCGGTTGCGCGAGCGTGTCACCCCCGCTCAGGCGATGAATTTCCAATCACCGCGGCGGCGCGCTCGTGGTGAGATCACCAGACGTCGCCGTCGCGCCAATCGCAGGTGATTGCCGCGTTGGTGTCCAGCGTTACCGTGGGAGGTAGCTCGCCGGGAAGGACGAACAGTGACCCGTCGTCGTCGGGGGTCCGGGCTAGTCCGTCCGGTGCCAGCACTGATGTCGGACCGGTCCATGGCAGCCACCCGCGGGCAACATACAGCGACCTGCCCAGATCACTCGAACTCAGCGCACCCAGGTGGTACCCGCCCCGCACCACTTGTTCGACGGCGTCCATCAGCGCGCTGCCCAGCCCCTGGCCGCGGTGGTCCTCCCGTACTGCGACGCTCTCGACGTATCCGCATCGCAGCGGGGTGTCGCCGAGCAGGAGTCGCCGTTGCACGACCGCCGCGTGCCCTATCAACGCGCCGTGCTGGCAGATCACCGCATGCATCCCGCCCAGGGCGTGCTCCCAATCAGTGTCGGTGAAATCAGCGCCGAAGGCCTCGATGACCATCGCGCGGGCGTGCTCGCGCGTCTCGTCGTCGAGATCGGAGGTGTGGAGGAGGCGGGCACGCACACCCCGGTTCTACCAGCGCCGGCCGCGGCGCGCTTCGGTACCGGCCGGTTCAACTCTCCATACCGTCGAACGGCCGCCTGGGCCGCGACCAATGCAACCGCACTTCCTGGCCGGGCCGCGCCTGGCCGACCTTGTCGATGTCGTCGTCGACCACTACACCGACCACCGGGTAGCCCCCGGTCACCGGGTGGTCAGGACCGAAAATCACCGGAAACCCATTCGGCGGAACCTGGATGGCGCCCCGGGTAGCTCCCTCGCTGGGCAGTTGACGGTCCGGCCAGCGGTACTCCAGCGGCATCCCGATCAGTCGTATGCCAACCCGGTCGCTGCGGTTGGTTACCTGCCAATTGGTGCGCACCAAGATGTCGGGGTCGATGAACCAGTCGTCGCGCGGCCCCGGCACGACCCGCAGCTCAAGAACGTGGCCGCCGATGGCGGCCACCGGCGCCTGGTCCAGCTCCGGGAAATCGGCGGTGTGCTCCCCGATCGACAGCACATCGCCCCGCTGCAGCGGCAGCGGGCCGATCGCAGACATCACGTCGTAGCTACGCGAGCCCAGCACCGGGGTCACGTCGAAACCGCCGCGCACTGCCAGATACGAGCGCAAGCCGGATCGCGGCGGCCCCAGTGAGATCACCTCGCCGTTGCGTGCGAAATGAATGCTGTTGGTGCCAAATGGAACTCCGTCGACAGCCGGATCGGTGTCGGCGCCGGTCACCGCGATCGCCACGCACCCACCGCGCACCCGAGCTGCGAACCCGCCCAATGTCACCTCCACGGTTGCCCGGTCACCCGGGTTGGCGACGAGCCGATTGGCCAGGGCGTGGGACCGCCGGTCGGCAGCACCAGAACGCGTGACGCCCAAATGGGACATCCCCGGCCGGCCGAGGTCTTCGACCAGCGCCAGCGGGCCCGTCTCCAGGATCTCCAGCGCGGAGTTCACCGCTCCGCAAGCTCCGCTCACCTGTCCACCGCGCGGAACTGAACCCACATCCCGGGAGTCAACAGTGCGGGGTTGTCCCGGTCGAGATCCCACAACACGGCCGTGGTGCGCCCGATCAACTGCCAACCACCCGGAGAATCCCGCGGGTAGATGCCGCTGAACTCACCAGCGAGCCCGACCGAACCGACGGGCACTTTGGTGCGCGGGTCTGATCTCCTGGGCACGGCCAATTGTTCGTCGCCGCCTACAAGGTAGGCGAAACCCGGTGCGAAGCCGCTGAATCCGACCCGCCAGGGTCGTCGGGTGTGTGCGGTGACGATCTCCTCCGGCGCCAGACCGGTCAGCCGGGCCACGTCTGCGAGGTCCTCGCCGTCATAGGTGACTCCGATGACGATGTCGGCGTGCCCCGCCGGTTCGGAGGCCATCTCCTTGCCCGGTCGCATCTGGCTGATTCGCCGCCGGGTGGGTGCCTGATACCGGGATGCCGCCAGCGTCACCAGAACCGTTCGGGCGGCCGGGACGATGTCCACGACGCCCAACAGTCCGGCTGCGCGCAGTGCGTCGGTCCACGCCAGAACTTCGGCCGTGTTGTCACACTTGAGGAGGAGAGCCCGGTCGCCGTAATCGAGCACGCTGCCTGCACCACCCGTTTGCATCGCTTCCATCACATCCGCTGTCGCGTTCTCAACCGTGGCGTCTACGGCTCACGCCGCAGGCCGATAGGTCGGCTCTCGGCGCTTGATGAAGCCGATCACCCGGTAGGTGATCGGTAGTAGGAGGATCTCGACGGCCGTCTTGTACAGCCACCCCAGCACGGTGTAGTTGACGAAATCGCCGAAGCTGGTGATGCCGATGACGCTCGCCGCGATAGCGCAGAACACCACCGTGTCACCCAATTGCCCGACGAACGTCGAACCGATCAGTCGGACCCACAGGTGCTTCTCCTTGGTGCGCTCCTTGATCAGGACCACTACCCAGGCGTTGAGGGTTTGACCGACGAGGAAACCCGCCAGTCCAGCAATGATCAGCCCGGTGTAGCCGGCCGCGATATTCTCGAAATGGGCCTGGTTTTCATAAAAGTCTGCGGCAGGCAGATAGATGGTCACCCAGAACGCTGCTGCAGCAAGGATATTCATCGCAAACCCGGTGAATATTGCACGGCGCGCGGCCTTGAACCCGTAAACCTCCGACAGCACGTCGCCGATCACGTAGGTAAGCGGGAACACGATGAACCCACCGTCGGTGATGATCGGTCCGAATGCCACGCCCTTGGTCGCGGTGATGTTGGAGACGATCACCAGTGCGGTAAACACCGCGACGAGGACCGGATAGTAGGCCGATCCCACTCGGGCGAAGGCGGCGTGGCTCTCCCCGTTGGCGGTCTGCTCGCTGGTCACCCGAACATTAGATCAGTCCAGGGCTGCCGCGATCATCGGCGGCAGCTTCTCGACGACCACCGGATAGGACAGCGTTGAGGCGTAGGCGATTGCACCGGCGAGCTCCTTGCCGGTGAAGACGTTGCGTTGCTTGGTCGTTGCGGGCAGGCCGGCGATGGTGGGGTCTGCCAGCAGAGCGGCTTGCTCCTCGTCGCTCTCAGTGGTCCAGATGAGGATCTCGGCAGAGTCGAGGACCGCAGGGACGCGGTCCCATGGGATCAGCGACTCTTCGGTCTCCGCGACGGACAGGCCCATCTGGGTCAGGCACTCGCGACGCCAGGCCGGTCCGTTTACCCGTACGCCCCCAGGCTGCAGCGCGCCGCTGAGCAGCAGCACCTTCGTGCCGGTGAACTGCGGCCGGGCCTCTTTCACGGCGGTCAACTTCGCTTCAACATCGGCGATGAGTTTCTGCATGTCGTCGTGGCGAAACAGGGCCTGCCCGATCGTGTTGGCCTGGTCCCGCCACGGTTCGAAGAAAGCATTGCGTCCGGACTGCGCAACCGTGGGCGCGACGGCAGAAAGCCGGGAGTAAGTGTCCTGGTCGAGTCCGGCGTCTGTCGCCACGATCAGGTCGGGTTGCAGCGTAGCGATCTGGTCGACCTGGATGCCGTCGGCGAGGCTGAGCAACTCCGGCTGAGCATCGCCGAGTCGGGGCAGTGCCCACGGCCACAGGCCGAACGGTTCGTCGCCGAACCAGTCGGTCACAGCAATGGGCACGACGCCGAGGGCCAGTAAGTCGTCGGCGCCGGTCAGGCCGGCGCTGACGACCCGCTTAGGCGGCGCGGGGATCTTCGTCTCGCCGAACGCGTGCTTGACCGTCACCGACCCGTCGTGGTCGACGGTGCCCGGTTTGTCGGATCCGCAACCGGAGACTAACGCTGCGGAACCGGCGGTCATAGCCAGGAACCGACGCCGGGAGGTCGATGGAAGTACCAATGTGAGGACTTCGCCGCAGGCCTTACGGCGTCGGGAGCGGCATCATCCCGACAGGCGGCCACACCGGCGGGGGTGCTGGTGCTGGCGCCGCCGGTGCACCCAGTGGCGCCTCAGGGGAGACGACGCCCGCAGGTAGCTCCCCCGGGGCGAGCATCGGCATCTGCCGCACGCCCATCTCGTTGGCCGTCGCCGAATCCATTGGAGGCGCGTAGAGGTTCTCGTAAAAGTCTGCGGGGTTTCGCATGTTCCACAGCTCGCGCAGATAGCTCATTTGACCGGTGTTGTTGAAGCTGCCGTTCTCCACGGGGGGGATATACGGGGCACCGATGGGCGGCGCTGCGGGGGGAGGGCCGGGGGCGCCACCTTCCCCGACTGGTGTGTAGGTGAAGGTCTGGTTAGGTGCCGGCGCGGCGACACCTGGGAGGGGCGGCAGCGCGGGATCGACGGGCGCCGGCTGCGCACCGGCCTGGCCGGTGGCGGCTAGAGTGCCTCCGGCTATGAGCGCGCTGATGGCAGCGATCTTGATGCGGGGCGATGGGGCCATAGTACGAAGGTTATCGGGTTGAGCGCTCACACGTTACTTATGGGTGTCAGCTCAGGGGCAGCGCGACACCCAGGCCGGCGAAGCACACCAGGCTCGCAGTCGTATCCGTTGCCTATCTGAATCAGACAACTGCAGAATTAGCCGATGAGCTGCTGCGAGCACATCCATGTCGCCAACGAGAATGTCGCCAACGAGTTCGACACGGCGTTCACCGTCGACGCCTCACGGGTCACCTTCGGGCGAGGGTGCCTGCGGGAAGTCGGTGATCGAGCCAGAGCCCTGGGCATTACCCGGGTGGCGTTGTTCTCCGACGCCATCGTCTCCGGCCTCGCCGTGTTCGAGACCGTCGCCCGATCGTTGCGCGACGCGGGCATCGACGTCGTCTGTTACGCCGATGCACGCGTGGAACCCACCGATGAATCATTCAAAAATGCGGCAGCTTTCGCATCCGAGGTAAAGCCGGACGGCTACGTCTCCCTTGGTGGAGGCTCGGTGATCGATACCGCTAAGGCGGCCAACCTCTATGCGAGCCATCCTGCCGACTTCCTCGATTATGTGAACGCACCCGTCGGCGCGGGAAAGCCCGTGCCGGGCCCGCTTAGACCCCATATTGCGTGTCCGACGACGTCAGGCACGGGCAGTGAGGTCACTGGCATCGCGATCTTCGACCTGTTGTCGATGTCGGCCAAAACCGGTATCGCCTCTCCAGCGCTGCGCCCTACCGAAGCGCTCGTCGACCCGGACTGCACAGATACCCTGCCCGCCAACGTCGTCGCGTGCAGCGGACTCGACGTGCTCTCGCACGCGCTGGAGTCCTACACCGCGCGCCCCTTCAACAGGCGCCCGGTGTCGCATCGGCCGAGTCAACGCCCGATGAGCCAAGGCGCCAACCCGTGGAGCGACCTGGGTAGTTGCGAAGCCCTGCGACTTCTCGGTCGGTACCTGGAACGAGCCGTGAACGACGCATCGGATCACGAAGCCCGGGAACAGACTATGTGGGCGGCGACGCTGGCAGGCATTGCCTTCGGCAACGCAGGGGTGCACATCCCCCATGCGATGGCCTATGCGGTGGCCGGCCAAGTGCGCGATTTTCACCCCGGAGGATACCCGGGATCGGAACCTCTCGTGCCCCACGGAATGGCAGTGATTCTCAACGCACCAGCCGTCTTTCGGATCACCGCCCCCACAGATCCAGTCCGGCACCTGAACGCGGCGCGGCAGCTCGGTGCCGAGGTTCGCGATGCCGTGTCCGAAACTGAGGCGGGTGACGTCCTGGCCGAACACCTGATCCGAATGATGCGGAACGTGGGCATGCCTGATGGTCTGGCTGCCGTCGGATACAACCGGACTGACGCTCCTCACCTAGCCGATGGCGCCTGGCCTCAACAACGGTTGCTGAACAATGCGCCCGTTGAGGTTGGTAAAGCTCTGCTGATCGGAGCTTTTGAGCAGGCGCTGGCCTACTGATGAACGCGATCGCCGAACCTCGATGCAGGACCCCGAGCACATGAAGAAAGACCCACCTCAGTTGCCATTGAGTGAGCTGAGTCCGGTAGTCGAAAAATGGCTTGTCACACAAGAATTGACCTTGCAGGGGCTCAGTTACCAGTCCGGCACACTGGTGATTTCCACTGCCGGGCCTCTTCCGCCCAAGAGTTCGGAGGACCTGGCGGCGCTCATCAGCGCACAGTTCAAGCAGGACATTCCGGTGAGCTTGGCCTGGACTCATACTCCCGGGGCCGCCGAGCCAGATGACGCCGAGACTGCTCTGGTTGCAGCCCGGGAGACCACCACTGCCTGGGCCTCGACCAAACCGGACACCGAGGTCCGAAGCTGATCCCACCGCTAGCCCAGGGCCGCCGCGCTGATCCTGGCGTTGGGTATCGAGAAGTTCCTCGAACGCCGACGTTCTGATGAAGTTCAGAGATAATCGCTGTCATGGTGGATAGGCCTCCCGAGGCTGACGACGTCGTCGATACGCTGCGGCGGGCCGGTGTCGTCGATGTCGATGCGTCAACGCGGCGGCGTGCCGAATACTCCAGCGATGCATCGCTTTACCGCGTTGTACCCGAGGTTGTGGTCTTTCCCCGGGAACCTGACGAGATCAACGCAATCGTCGAGGTGGGCCGTTCCCTGGGGGTGCCGCTCACCGCGCGCGGCGCCGGTACGTCGATCGCCGGCAATGCGGTGGGCCCGGGCATCGTGCTCGACTTCTCCCGTCACCTCGACCGGATCAGCGGTATCGATCCCGGCTCGGCGACTGCGATCGTGCAACCCGGTGTGATCCTCGACGACCTGCAGCGGGCCGCCGCCCCACACGGCCTGCGCTTTGGTCCCGACCCGTCCACCCATAGCCGATGCACCATTGGCGGAATGATCGGCAACAACGCCTGTGGCTCGCGGGCCCTAGGGTACGGGCGCACTGCCGACAACGTCGTCGAACTCGAAGTAGTGACGGGCAGTGGCGAGCTTCTACGAGTGGCTAAAGGGACTGAGTACGGCAGGCCGGACAGCCTGTCAAGACTGGACCACGTGGTCGCGTCGCGGCTCGGCCTGATCCGCACCGAGTTCGGCCGATTCAACCGGCAGGTGTCGGGCTACTCGCTGGAACACCTACTCCCCGAGCGCGGCTTTGACGTGGCCAAGGCGTTCGTCGGGACTGAAGGCACCTGGGGCCTGTTGCGTGAGGCGACCGTACAACTAGTGCGTGCACCGGTTGTCAGCCTGCTGCTCGTCGTGGGCTATCCCGACATGCCAGCCGCCGCGGACGCCGTCCCTGCGGTACTGCCCTTCCGCCCGGTCGCGGTGGAAGGCCTGGACGCGCGCATCGTGAATGTGGTTAGGCGGCGCAAGGGTGCGGTGGCGGTGCCCGAGCTGCCCGCAGGTCAGGGTTGGCTGCTGATCGAGTTCTGCGGAGATGACCCGGCCGAGGTCGCCGCCCGCGCCGCAGCCGCGCTCACCGCGGCGGACGCCACAGAGGGTTGGGTGGTCGGCAATTCCGGCGAAGCAGCCGCGTTATGGAAGATCCGTGAAGACGGCGCCGGTTTCGCCGCCCGGACAACCGACCCCGCCGGCAAGTCCGGCTGGGAGGACGCCGCCGTCCCACCCGAACATCTCGGCAGCTACTTACGCGAGTTCGAGGCACTGATGGCAGAGCGCGAACTGACCGGCGTGCCCTATGGACATTTCGGTGACGGCTGCATTCATATCCGCATCAACTTTCCGTTGGGCCGCGCCGACGGGAGCCGGGTTTTCCGGGAGTTCCTCACCGATGCTGCGAAACTCGTTGCCGGCTATGGCGGTTCGATGTCCGGCGAGCATGGGGACGGGCGCGCACGGGGGGAGTTACTGCCGCTGATGTACACAGCCGGCGCGATCGAGACCTTTGCCGCGGTGAAGAACATTTTCGACCCGGACGACATTCTGAACCCTGGCGTCATCGTGCGTCCGCATGCTCTGGACGCCGACCTTCGTGAGGTATCCGCCCGGTCGATGCGGTCGGATCTGGGGTTCGACTATCACCAGGACCACGGTGATTTCAGCACCGCAGTGCATCGCTGCACTGGCGTCGGGAAATGCCGGGTCACCAGTGGACCCGGGGTGATGTGCCCGTCATTCCGTGCGACCAGAGATGAGAAGGATTCCACTCGGGGCCGGGCGCGGGTGCTCCAGGAGCTTGCCAACGGATCCATCGTGGGCGGCTGGCGATCGCCAGAGATCCTGGAATCACTGGACCTGTGCCTGTCGTGCAAGGCCTGCTCGTCTGAGTGCCCGACCGGCGTGGATATGGCAACCCTGAAG
>CAXMSM010000306.1:0-3400 GCA_964195655.1 uncultured Gammaproteobacteria bacterium
GCCGCGGTCTGGGCCCTCGGCGCCTTCGCCTCCGGTCCACTGCACCTCGGGCACGTGCGATTCCGGGGACGCAACCAGCGTCCGGTCATCACTGGAACGGTCGTCGGGTTGGCGTTGGGTGCGGTCTTCGTCGTGGGCGGGTTGGTCGCGCGCCAGATCCCTGGTGTGCGGGAATACATCACGCGCGTCCTTGAGTTCTCCACCGCCGGCCCATTGCTGCTCATCGTGTTCATCACGGTGATCAACGGAGTGGCCGAAGAACTGTTCTTCCGCGGCGCGCTCTACACGGCACTGGCGAAATATCGGCCGACGATCGTATCGACTGTGCTGTATGTGATCGCGACTGCGGCCACGACCGGAAACCCGATGTTGGGCTTCGCGGCGACCATCCTGGGCACGGTGTGCGCATTCGAGCGTCGGGCGACGGGGGGAGTGCTCGCACCGATGCTCACCCATTTCTTCTGGGGTCTGGTGCTGGTGCTCGCACTGCCGCCGATCTTCGGTGTATAGCGCCTCATCGCAGCGGGCGGGAGCTGACGTCAGGAGTCGATGAAGTTCGCGGACCTACGCTGCTGGAAGGCCTTCGCGCCCTCGCGGAAGTCCTGCGTGTCGAGTAATGCCGACTGGCCGCGACTCTCGAGTGCGAGCGCGCTCTCCAACTCAGTCAGGGTGGCGGCATTGATCGCATCCTTGGTTTTGTGCAGGGCTATCGCCGGACCGGACACCAGCGTGGCGATCACCTTATCGACTTCCAAGTCGAACTCATCGACGGAAAACACCGCACTCACCAGACCCCATCCGTACGCGTCGGCCGCCGAAATACGCTCCGCCAGCAGCGCCATCCGCATCGCCCGGATTCGACCCACTGCCGCCGCGATGAGGGCCGAGGCCCCGCCGTCGGGCATCAATCCGATCTTCGTGAACGCCAGCATGAAAAAGGCCTTCTCCGACGCCAATACGACGTCGCATGCCAGGGCAAGGGACGCGCCGACACCCGCGGCCGCTCCCTGCACCACGGCCACTACCGGTTGTGGGAGATTCACGATCGCGCGGATGCTGCGGTTGGCCGCGTCGAGCACATCGGCCGGGGTTCCGGCGGCTCCCGGATTGGCATGATCCACTGCGCCGATCCCCGCTCCCGAGGAGAACGCGCGCCCGGCTCCGCCGATGCGGACCACCCGGACACCGGGGTCGCCTGCAGCCTGTTCCAGCGTCGCGGCGAACGTACTCAGCATGGGCGCGGTAAGGGAGTTCAGGCTGTCTGGACGATTGAACGTCACACCCAGCACTCCGTTGTCGAGTGCAACGGTGAGGTCTTCAATTCCTGAGTAGCTGCCCTCGTGTGCACCGGCGCCTGAATCGATGATGGTCATGCCTTTCCCTGATCTGGGCCTCATACAAGAGTCGATGCCCCGTGGCCGGTCCGACTTGGTTATACAAGTAAGCTATGTCGGCGGTCAACCGAGCGATCCGACGAAGGGCGGCTATACATGGCTGGACCACTGCAGGGCCTGCGAGTCGTGGAACTGGCCGGCATCGGCCCTGGGCCGCATGCCGCGATGATTCTCGGCGACCTAGGCGCTGACGTCGTCCGCATCGAGCGCCCGGGGAAGGGTCCCGGACCGGCGACCAAACCGGGCGGCGACCACCTGCTGCGCAACCGGCGCTCGGTGGCCGCGAACCTGAAGAGCGATGAGGACCGTGACCTCGTGCTGCGATTGATCAGCAAAGCTGATGTGCTGATTGAGGGTTTTCGGCCCGGCGTCACCGAGCGGCTCGGTCTCGGCCCGCAGGACTGCGCCCAAGTCAACGAGCGGCTGATCTATGCGCGGATGACGGGGTGGGGCCAGGACGGCCCGCGCGCCCAGCAGGCCGGCCATGACATCAACTACATCTCGCTCAACGGCGTACTGCACGCGATCGGGCGTGCCGGTGAGCGGCCGGTGCCTCCGCTGAACCTGGTCGGCGACTTCGGTGGGGGGTCGATGTTCCTGCTTGTCGGTGTGCTCTCGGCGCTGTGGGAACGGGAGCGGTCCGGCAAGGGGCAGGTCGTCGACGCCGCGATGGTGGACGGTTCGAGCGTGTTGTCGATGATGATGTGGGCATTCCGCGGGATGGGCATGTGGAGCGACGACCGTGGTGTCAACATGCTCGACACGGGCGCGCCGTACTACGACACCTACACCTGCGCGGACGGCCGACATGTCGCGGTGGGTGCCATCGAGCCGCAGTTCTACGCCCAGATGCTCGCCGGTGTCGGCCTCGACCCGGCCGACCTGCCCGACCAGAACGACATGGCCCGTTGGCCCGAACTGCGAACGCGCCTCACCGAGGCGTTCGCCGCCCGCGACCGTGATCACTGTGCCGGCGAAAACGCCGGCACCGACGCGTGTGTCACGCCGGGGCTGTCGTTCGCCGAAGTGGAAACCGAATCGCACAACACCGAGCGCGACACCTTCTACCGCGAGAACGGCTACGTGTATCCGGCGCCAGCGCCACGGTTCTCGCGCAGTGCACCGTCGCACCCGAAGCCGCCGGGAGTGCCTGGTGCGGACACCGAAGCTGTTCTGCGGGAATGGGTTTAAGAGAATTAGGGATTTTAAGGGAATTAGGGATAGGGAAGGGAGAGTTCCGTGGAGATCAAAGATGCTGTAGCGGTTGTCACCGGCGGTGCGTCCGGACTCGGTCTCGCGACGACGAAGCGACTGCTTGACCGGGGAGCGTCGGTCGTCGTGCTTGACCTCAAGGGTGAGGACGTGGTCAAGGAGTTGGGTTCGCGTGCGCGGTTTGTCGAGGCCAATGTGACCGACCCAGAGCAGGTATCGGCGGCGCTGGATGCCGCTGAAGAGATGGGTCCGTTGCGGATCAACATCAACTGCGCAGGTATCGGCAACGCCATCAAGACGCTGGGCAAGAATGGGCCCTTCCCGCTGGACTACTTCAACGCCGTCGTGCAGGTCAACCTGATCGGCACGTTCAACGTGCTGCGTTTGTCTGCCGAGCGCATTGCGAAGACCGAACCCCTCGGTGAGGAACGCGGCGTCATCGTCAACACCGCTTCAGTGGCGGCTTTCGACGGGCAGGTCGGCCAGGCCGCCTACGCGGCGTCCAAGGGTGGAGTGGTCGGCATGACCCTCCCGATCGCCCGCGACCTGGCCCGCGAGTTGATCCGAGTCGTCACGATCGCGCCGGGCCTGTTCAAGACACCATTGCTTGGCGGGCTTCCCGAAGAGGCGCAGGCATCGCTGGGCAAGCAGGTACCGCATCCGGCCCGACTGGGCCATCAGGAAGCTGTAAACACAGATAACCACTGAGATTGCGACGCTGATCATCTCCATAATGGTTTCCAAATCGCCACCCAGCATCATAACTTCGATGCGCGATCCATACCCCCATATGA
>CAXMSM010000307.1:0-2205 GCA_964195655.1 uncultured Gammaproteobacteria bacterium
TCGATGCGGTGCGCGCTGACGGGTACTGAGAACTGCCGACCGGTCTTGCGACCGGTGAAGCTGACAACCATGAAGTCATTAAGTGCCGGCCCGAGCAAGGGAGCGCGCAGCGCCAGTCGGAGCATCGGATTCACGGCGCGAAGCAGGGCTTGGGGTGGATGCGCGATCTCCACCGCGTTGGATTGGTCTGGCATGACCTCACAGTAGGTCTCGCCAACACGGCATGGATGAGAACCGTTGATCGAGAGGACGTGTATCGCCTGGCCAAGGTGACGTAACGAGTCCGCAGTCTGAACGCGCTTTGCCGACCGTGCTAAGTGGGAAGTCCCGTCGAGTACAGCCACGGCTCACGCCATCCGGGGTATCTGTGCAGCAGTTTGTTCGCCCCGGAGGGACCCCACGATCCCGGCTGGTAGGTCTCCACGGGAGGCGGTGAATCAAGCAGCGGCTGGACAATGCGCCAGGTTTCCTCGACGCTGTCCTCACGCGCGAAGTGGCTGGGGTCGCCATGTAGCGCGTCGGAGAGCAGGCGCTCATAGGGTTCGGGTGCCTCGCCGAGCTCCTCGGAGAACACCAGCGACAGGTCAACCGTCCGTGTCGTCGTGGCGCCGGGGGTCTTGGCCTGGATCACCAGGTCGGTACCCGGGCGGGGGTCGATGCGCAGGATGAGCTCGTTGGGAGCGGGCGCGTGCGGGGTGAACGCCATGGCAGGGGGTCGCTTGAAGATCACCCGAATCTCGGTGGCGCGCACCGGAAGGGATTTGCCCGCCCTGATGAAGAACGGCACGCCCGACCAGCGCCAGTTATCGATCTCCAGCTTCAGCGCGACGAACGTCTCGGTCTGAGAGTCGGACTTCACGCCGGGCACGTCCCGGTAGCCGTTGTATTGACCGCGCACATAGTGTTTCGGGTCCGCAGACGGTATCGCACGGAACACCTCCACCCGCTTGTCGCGCTGTTCCTCGCCGCCCGCAGTGGTCGGCGGCTCGGAGGCGAAAAGCCCAAGCAGCTGCATCAGGTGGTTCTGTACGACGTCACGCAGGGCCCCGACCGGGTCGTAGAAGCTACCGCGGTCCTCGACGCCGAAGTCCTCGGCCATGGTGATCTGCACGGCCTGGATCCGGTCGCGGTTCCACAGTGGTTCCAGGATGGAGTTGGCGAAGCGGAGATACAGGATGTCCATCGCCGGTTCCTTGCCCAGGAAGTGGTCGATGCGGTAGATCTGCCACTCCTGGAGATGCTCGCGCAGTTGGGCGTTCAGCGCCCGGGCGGATTCCAGGTCGTGTCCGAACGGCTTCTCCACGACGACGCGGGCGCGCGAGGTCAGGTTCGCCCCGACCAGCCCCTGGACGACCCGGCCGAATAGCGACGGTGGGATCTCCAGGTAGAACACCGGGTGGTGTTTTCCCTTGAGTGCCTTGGCCACCCGGTCGTAGGTCTTAGGGTCGGCGAAGTCGCCGGACACCATCGACAGACGGGCGGCGAACCGCTCGAAGACATCCTCGTCGATGGTCTCGCCGGTGTTCACGATGGCGCTGCGGGCGTGCTCGCGCAGGGTTGCCGCTGACCAGTCATCAAGGGCCACACCGACGATCGGGCAGTCCAGCGTCCCTCGATGTTCCAGTCGGTACAGCGACCGGAACGTCATCTTCTTCGCGAGATCTCCGGTGATGCCGAAGATCACCAGCACGTCCCCGGTCGCGTTCGCCGCTGAACTCATCGGGCCTACCTTTCAGCTCACTACTTCGATCGTGGCGCCGACCGCCCGGTAGGTGCCGGTGGCTCTGCCGTCGCGGGTGGCCAGAACGCAATCGTTCCGTGCAGCCGCCATCCCGACGATCGCGTCGTAGGCGGCACCACCCGCGATACCTTGGGCCGCGAGAAGCGCCGGTATGCGCGCAGCATCAGCGGCCGCGAGTAGTAGTGGGGTCGCGAAGCGTTCAGTGAGCAATGTGGCTGCATCCGCCGCGGTCAACCGGACATCGCCAGGTAGTCGGGTCAGCACCGAATAGGTCTCGATCAAGGCGTGGCCGCTGAGAGCGACCGAGCGTCCGTTCCACCACTCGACCACCGCATGGTGGGCACCGTGGGTGCTCACCACTAGCGGTACCGCGACGCTGGTGTCAACGGCAATTACGCCGGTCAACGCCGGCCGGCATCCATGAGTCCGAAGACGTCGTCATCGTTGATCTGGGTGTCTCCGGT
>CAXMSM010000308.1:0-4378 GCA_964195655.1 uncultured Gammaproteobacteria bacterium
CTGAAGATCCTCGAGGGCACGCAGGCGTCCGTGCCCCCCCAGGGCGGCCGCAAGCACCCGCACCAGGAGTTCATCCAGATCGACACCACCAACGTGCTGTTCATCGTGGCGGGTGCGTTCGCGGGGCTGGAGAGGATCGTCTCCGACCGCGTCGGCAAACGCGGTCTGGGCTTCGGTGCCGAGGTGCTTTCCAAGGCCGAGGTCGACACCCAAGACCACTTCGCGGAGGTCATGCCCGAAGACCTGATCAAGTTCGGGCTCATTCCCGAGTTCATCGGACGTCTTCCCGTCGTGGCCTCGGTGACGAACCTGGACAAGGAATCTCTGGTCACAATCCTGTCCGAGCCGAAGAACGCGTTGGTCAAGCAGTACACGCGACTGTTTGACATGGACGGCGTCGAGTTGGAATTCGGCGGCGAAGCGTTGGAGGCCATTGCCGATCAGGCGATCCACCGCGGCACCGGTGCCCGCGGACTGCGCGCGATCATGGAGGAAGTTCTGCTGCCGGTGATGTATGACATCCCCAGCCGGGACGACGTCGCGAAGGTCGTCGTCACCAGGGATACGGTGGAAGGCAACGTGCTGCCAACGATCGTGCCACGTAAGGCGTCACGCGGGGAGCCCCGCGAAAAGAGCGCGTAGTCCCCAGAGCTCTCAGTGAAAGCGGTCGTCGCGCGTTCGGTCCAACAGGGCGGTGGTGAGCGCCGCGACCTCGGGCGCCGCGAAAGCTGGCAGTTCATCGATTCTGGTCGGCACTTCACCCGTGCGCAGGGTTTGGGCGAGCGCAGTCAACTCAGCGAGGTAGGAGTCGGCGTCGACGGCCCCGAACAGGCTTCCGGCGTCCCGTTCGGCCGCCCAACACGCGCTGACGGTCGCGTAGCCGAGCTGTTCGGCAGCGCTAACGACGCCCGCTAGGCGGGCGGCCACGGCCCGGTCCCGACGTGAACCGCTGCAGGCCGCTTCCTCGGAATCGGTAAGTCGGAAAATGCTTTCCTGCAGGTCGCGACGCGCTCCGCGGGCCGCCAGAGAGGTCGGGTCGCGGCGCGCCAGGAACGCGGTGGCCGCGATCGCGTGGTTCAAAGTGTCGGCGACCGCGTGGCCGACCCGGCGAGCTTCTTGGCGGCGCGCGGCGATCAGATAGACCGCGATGCCCACACCGCACCCCAGCGCGGTCTCCACGCCGCGATCCACGAGCAGAGCGAGGACGTCCACGCGGTGCGTGCCGGAGGCGATGGTCAGTGCGATGGCGGTGATGAACACCGTGGCCAGCGTGTAGTTGCGGACTACGACCAGTTCGATGGCGAATTGCAGCAGGGAAACGACGAGGACCAGCCACAACCCTTGCGGGTGGACGCTGAGGATGACCGCCGCCAATCCCAGCCCCACCAACGTGCCGATCAGACGTTCGGCCCCCCTTTGGAAGGTGGCGAGTCGATGAGCGCCCTGGTGGAGCACCAGTAGGGCGGCGGCCATCGCCCAGTACACATGGCCGAGGCCCAGTAGCGCCGAGGCGGCGCCCGCCAGCGGCACCGCCACCGCTACTCGCAGCATCACCTGCCTGGTGTGGGCGCCGGGCCTGACCGCTCGGGTCAGGAGCGTGCGGGTGGACGGCGGGGGCAGCGGGGGGCGATCGACGTCGCGGTTAGCGACGACGGCCGGGTCCACGGCGAGGGCCCCAACTGCGCGGGCGGTCGCTGCGGACCCGGCGAGGACTGGTTCACCCGCGCTCACCGCGAACGTCGCGTCAGTGAATAACACATGTAACGCGTGGTTGGCCTCTCTGAGCCGGTGCAGGGCACGGTCGGCAGGGCGCGACTGGTGGTCGACGAGTGCGACCCAAGCCTGGGACAACGCCGCCGCAGCCCGGCGTCGTGCAGTGACCGAACCGCTTGTCCCGGCGAGTTCGAGGTAGCTGGCGACGGCCTCGCCGACGGTCGCGACCGCAGCCGCCTCCGGACCGCGCGGGGCGATCAAAGCCGCACTCATCTGAGCGACCCACGACACGGCCCCGCCGGCCAGCACCAGTAGCCCGATCTGTAGCGGCGGCAGCTGTGAGGCCGAAAAGCCAACGCCCGCAGCGCATACCAGAACGAACATGTAGGCGCCCGGCGGCCCGACCCGCAACGCCGAGCGCAGCCAGACCGCGACGACGGAAACCACGGACACTGCGACCACCGCCAGCCAAGTGGTCGCGGCCGCCCAGGCGCCGACCGTCACTGCGGAGGCAAGCGCCACCGTGATCACCGCCGATTGCGCGCCGCGATTCAGATAGGGCCGGTCGGTGCCGTAGACGGCGGTGAACGCGCCCAGGCTCGCAATGAGACCGGCGCCGATGTCGCCGACTGCCCAGCCGATCAGTATCGGTATCGCGGTGCTGACTGCAACGCGCAACGCCAGCGGCCACCGGCAGCGGCGCCGGGCGCATCTGCAAGAGTCCGCCGATGTGCCACCTGGCGGTGCGCTCGGCGGGCATGAGTCAACCCTAGGTACTGCGAACAACTGGCGAGCCGGTGGACCGTGCATGGCCATCCCCGGGACGCCCGCTCAGCACCGGATTCGGTCGGGTCGGTTGTAGATGTTCATCGACTCGCCGCGCAGGAAAGCCACCAACGTGAGGCCGGACTGGGCGGCGAGGTCCACTGCCAGTGAGGACGGCGCTGAGACCGCCGCGAGCACGGGAATGCCGGCCATTACCGCCTTCTGGGCCAGCTCGAACGACGCCCGGCCGCTGACAAGCAGCACCGAGCCGCTCAGCGGAATGCGCTCCCCTTCCAGCGCCCAGCCGATTACTTTGTCGACGGCGTTGTGCCGGCCGACGTCCTCCCGCACTGCTAGCAGGGTGCCGTCGGCGGTGAAGAGCGCCGCCCCGTGTATTCCGCCGGTGCTGGCGAAAACCTTCTGCGCCGAGCGCAATTGTGCCGGCATGGCAGCCAACACATCCGTGGACACCGTCGACGGATCGTCTCCGGGGGCGTGGCGGCTGACCAACCGGACCGCCTCCAGCGATGCTTTGCCGCACACTCCGCACGATGACGTCGTGTAGAAGTTGCGGGTGACGTCGAGCCCGGGGGCCGGAACGTGCTTTGCCAGGGTGACGTCCAGGACGTTGTAGGTGTTGGCGCCGTTGGACTCTGCGCCTCGGCAGTAGCGCACGGTCAGCACATCATCGCGGTGGGCGATGACACCTTCGGTCAGCAGGAAGCCGCGCGCCAGTTCGATGTCAGAGCCCGGTGTGCGCATCGTCACCGTGACCGGTGTGCCGTTGACCCGGATCTCCAGCGGCTCCTCGACTACCAGGGTGTCCGGCTGCTCGGTGAGCTCCGCAGCGGTTACGCGGGTGATTTTCCGCCGCGAGGTTACCCGGCCCATGTGGGCTCCAGCCTGATAACGATCGCCTTTGACACCGGAGTGTTGGATCTATCAGCCGTATGATCAAGGGGGACAAGGGGATTGGTCTCAGGGTAGTAGGCGGCCGCGTTGCCGACCGGTGTCGAGTATGGCACGACAGCGAAGTCCTGGACGCGCCGCTCCTGCAGTCGGCCGTCGGCTCCACTGAACTCTGATACCAAATCGACCCGGTCCCCATCGGAGAGGCCGAATGCTTCGAGGTCTGCTGGATTGACGAATACGACCCGGCGGCCGCCCTTGACTCCGCGATAGCGGTCGTCGAGGCCGTAGATGGTGGTGTTGTACTGGTCGTGGCTGCGAAGCGTCTGCAGCACCAGGCGCCCCTGCGGCACCGGAACCCACTCGAGCGGATTCGCTGCGAAGTTAGCTTTGCCTGTCGTCGTGTGGAATTCGCGCGAGTCACGCGGGGCGTGTGGCAGTTGAAATCCGTCCGGAGCGCGTACCTTTTGGTTGTAGTCGGCAAATTCGGGGATCACGGCGGCGATCGCGTCGCGGATGGTGTCGTAGTCATCGTTGAACGTTTTCCACGGCACCTGGTGGTCCGGGCCGAAGATCGCGCCCGCCAGCTGGCAGACGATGGAAACCTCGCTGCGCACGTCGTCGCCGGGTGGGTGCAGGCTGCCGCGGGACAGGTGCACCATCGACATCGAATCCTCCACCGACACCTGCTGTTTACCGCCGGCCTGGATATCACGGTCGGTGCGGCCCAGTGATGGCAGGATCAGCGCGGTGGTGCCGTGCACCAGATGGCTGCGGTTGAGTTTTGTCGAAATCTGTACGGTCAGTGAACAATTACGCAGCGCTGCCTCGGTTACCACGGTGTCCGGGGATGCCGACGCGAAGTTGCCGCCCATGGCCAGGAACACCTTGGCCTTGTCGTCGCGCATCGCCCGGATCGCGGCGACCGTATCGTAGCCGTGTTCCCGGGGGCTGACGATGCCGAATCTGTTATCCAGAGCAGCCAGGAACG
>CAXMSM010000309.1:0-4157 GCA_964195655.1 uncultured Gammaproteobacteria bacterium
ACTACGTCGGCCAGGAGAAGTGCCGGCCGGTAACCGGTTGGGCCACGCTGGCTTTCGGCCTGGACTGGCAGCGACCACCACGACAGATGCAGGGCACCATTTTCTGGTACCTGGCAACCGACCAGTGGCGCTATGACCCATTCACCTCAGAGGTGATGGCATCGCCGCTGGCGGAGGGCCGGTTTGCCGGCCGCACCGCGGTAGACAACATTGCCCTGGCCAGCCGGCTGGGTTGGATGCCCAGCTACCCTACGTTCAACCGCAACCCATTGGATCTCGCCGACGAAGCGACCCGCCTTGGAAAAGATCCTTCGAAACACATCGTGGACGGCTTGAAGTCTGGCCACCTGCAGTTCGCCTGCGAAGATCCAGACGCACCGGAGAACTTCCCCCGCTGCCTGACGGTGTGGCGGTCGAACCTGCTCGGCTCGTCTGCGAAGGGCAACGAGTACTTCCTCAAGCACTTGCTGGGCACCGACTCCAACGTCGCGGCCCGTGATGAGGACGGCGTGCGTCCGGAGGAAGTCATCTGGCGTGACGAGGCACCGAACGGCAAGCTGGACCTATTGCTATCCATGGACTTCCGCAACACCAGCACCACGCTGTACTCCGACATCGTGCTGCCCGCTGCCACCTGGTATGAGAAGCACGACCTATCCAGCACCGACATGCACCCCTTCGTGCATGCATTTTCCCCGGCCATCTCACCGCCGTGGGAGTCCAAGACAGATTTCGAGGCGTTTCACCGAATCGCCCGCGGGTTCTCCTGGCTCGCCGAGAAGCACCTCGGCAAACGCAAGGACATCGTCGCGGTGCCGTTGCAGCACGACACCGCGGACGCCACCGCCCAGACCGGCGGTCGGGTGCTGGACTGGCGAGCCGGTGAGTGCGAGCCGATCCCGGGCAAAACGATGCCAAACCTGGTGGTCGTCGAGCGCGACTTCGCGGCGGTTGCCGACAAGATGGCAGCGCTGGGCCCAATGGTGGAGACGGCCGGGCTGACCTGGAAGGCCGTGACGACATTTCCCGAACCCGAGGTCGAGTACTTGCGGGGCGTCAACGGCGCCGTTGTCAGCGGAGCCGGGGCAGGACGGCCGTCGCTGGCGAAGGACACCCACGCTGCTGAGGCCATCCTGGCCCTATCTGGAACAACCAACGGACGCTTGGCCGTCGAGGGGTTCAAGGCACTGGAGCGCCGGACGGGTACTGAGCTGGCCGACCTCGCCAAGGAGAACGAGGGCAAGCAAATCACCTTCGCCGACACGCAGTCCGGACCGGTCGCGGTCTATACCTCACCGGAGTGGTCCGGTTCGGAGACCGGGGGGCGCCGCTACTCACCGTTCACCGTCAATACCGAACGCCTCAAGCCGTGGCACACGCTGACCGGCCGCCAGCACTTCTACCTCGACCATGACTGGATGGGCGAGCTCGGCGAGCAGTTGCCGATATTCCGGCCTCCGCTGGACATGACGGCGCTGTTCGCAGAGCCCGCGGTGGGTAACTCGGCCGGCGACTCCATCACGGTGCGGTACTTGACGCCGCACTCGAAATGGTCCATTCACTCGGCCTATCAGGACAATCTGTATATGCTCACGCTTTCCCGTGGTGGGCAGGCGATCTGGATGTCGGACATTGACGCGGCGAAGATCGGCGTCGTCGACAACGAGTGGATCGAGTGCACAAACCGCAACGGCGTGGTGAACGCCCGGGCCATCGTCAGCCACCGAATGCCCGAGGGTGTGGTGTTCATGTACCACGCTCAGGACAAGGCCGTCGACGTGCCCCGCACTGAGAAGACCGGAAAGCGCGGCGGCATCCACAACTCCCTGACCCGACTGATGATCAAGCCGACACACCTCATCGGCGGATACGCCCAGCAATCCTTCGCGCTGAACTATCACGGCCCCACCGGAAACCAGCGTGATGAAGTCACTACGATTCGTCGCCGCTCGCAAGATGTGGAGTACTGATATGAGGGTAATGGCACAGCTTGCGATGGTGATGAACCTCGACAAGTGCATCGGCTGCCACACTTGCAGCGTTACGTGCAAGCAGGCCTGGACCAATCGCGCCGGCGTGGAATACGTGTGGTTCAACAACGTGGAAACCCGTCCGGGACAGGGGTACCCCCGCCAGTATGAGGATCAGGAGCGTTGGCAGGGCGGCTGGACGCTGAACAAGCGCGGCAAACTGACCCTGAAGTCGGGTAGCAGGCTTCGCCGTCTGCTGAACATCTTCGCCAACCCGGTTCTGCCGACAGTGTCGGACTACTACGACCCGTGGACCTATGACTACGAGAACCTGCTGTCCTCGCCGGAGATGGACACCACACCCGTGGCCCGGCCCAAATCACTGATCACCGGCCGGGATACCAAGGTCACCTGGGGGGCGAACTGGGACGACGATCTGGGCGGCGGTCCCGAGCAGATCGGCCAGGATCCCTTGTTGGCCAAGCTGTCCAACAAGGTCAAGCTCGAATTCGAAGAGACCTTCATGTTCTACCTGCCGCGCATCTGCGAGCATTGCCTGAACCCGTCCTGCGCGGCCTCGTGCCCATCGGGTGCGATCTACAAGCGCAGCGAGGACGGCATCGTGCTCGTCGATCAGGACCGCTGCCGTGGTTGGCGGCAGTGCGTCACGGGCTGCCCGTACAAAAAGATCTACTTCAACCACAAGACCGGCAAGGCCGAGAAGTGCACCTTCTGCTATCCGCGGGTGGAGGTCGGCATCCCGACGGTGTGCTCGGAGACCTGCGTGGGCAGGTTGCGCTACATCGGCGTGGTGCTCTACGACGCCGACGCGGTGGAAGCCGCCGCTTCGGTGGAGGACGAAAAGGATCTCTACCCCTCGCAACTCGGCGTCTTTCTCAACCCGCACGACCCGCGGGTGGTCGCCGAGGCAGAACATGCCGGCATATCCACCGAATGGATCGAGGCTGCACAGAAGTCGCCGGTGTATCGGCTCATTGTCGACTACCAAGTGGCGCTGCCGCTGCATCCGGAATACCGGACGATGCCGATGGTCTGGTACGTGCCGCCGCTCTCCCCGGTCGTGGACATCCTCGGCGAGACCGGGCACGACGGAGAGAACGTGTCCAACTTGTTCGGTGCGATCGACGCACTGCGCATCCCGCTAGACTATCTGGCCGAGCTGTTCACCGCCGGCGATGTCGGGCCGGTTCGCGCTGCCCTGCAACGGCTTGCGGCGATGCGTGCATACATGCGGGCAGCCAACCTCGGCGAGGAGTTCGACGAGACGATCCCGGAGTCGGTCCGCTTGAGCGGCGACGAGATCGAGTCGATGTACCGGCTGCTGGCCATCGCCAAGTATTCTGACCGCTATGTGATTCCTAGCGCCGCCGGCTCGGATGCGCACCGGCTCGACGCATTGGCGACCGGTTGCAGCCTGGACAACGACGGCGGGCCCGGCATGACGGCCTTGGACACGATGGTCGAAAAGTTCCACCTCCCCGGCAGCAACCCGGCCGGCCCCGAAGATAAATCGACGCGTATCAATCTGCTGAACTGGGACGGGAAAGCATCCGAAGGGATGACTCCTTCAAAATGAGCATGCTATGAAGGTGAGCGCGCGCGGATCTAAGCCCTCAAGGCTCCCGAAGCCGTCGGCGAGCGGTCTGTCTGAAGCCGACCAGCGGCTGGTATGGCGTCTCACGGCGCTGCTGCTTGACTACCCAAGCGAACAGACGATCGCGATGACCGGCCAACTGGCTTCTGCGGCAACCGAATTGCCTGATGAAGTCAGGGGGCCGGTGCTGGCCTTCATCGGCCATTTTCGTGAGACGGATGCGCTTGTGCTCGCCGCGCAGTATGTCGAGACTTTCGACATGCGCCGGCGCGCCAGCCTGCACCTGACCTACTACGCATACGGCGACACCCGCAAGCGCGGGATGGCACTGTTGCGGGTCAAGCACGCCTACCGGCAGGCTGGCGTGGAGGTCGGCGACGATGAGCTGCCCGACTATCTCCCGATGGTGCTGGAGTTCGCCGCAACCGTTGATCACGTGCAAGGACAGCGGCTGCTCGGCGAGAACGTGCCGGTGCTCGAGTTGCTGCGGCTCTCGTTGCAGGACAGCGCATCGCCATACGCCAATCTCCTAGTGGCGATCCTGGCGACGCTGCCGTCGGTCAACACGGCCG
>CAXMSM010000310.1:0-5841 GCA_964195655.1 uncultured Gammaproteobacteria bacterium
GCGCTGCCTCACTTGTCTTGCTGCCGTTTCATTCCAGCATGTTAGGGACCGGGGTCCGTTCAGGGATTTTCCTGGGGAGCGTTGTGGAAGGCGGGCCGCCACGCCGACCTGCTCGGCCACCCACGCGCCCGGTATCCGCACCCGGCGCCCATCCCGCACGGTGGGACACTGCTCCACACGTACCCAGCGCCGAACGGTTTGCACGTCGACACCCAACCGCGCAGCGGCAGCGCCCAACAGCAACGAGGGGACGCCCCTGCGCCGGGTGTACGGCTGCTGACAATCCACAAGGCCCAGGGCCGCGAATTCAGGGCCGCAGCCCTCGTCGGACTGAATGACGGACAGCTGGCTCATCCTGATGCGTGCACTGGCGGCCGAAGGCCCTGATGATCTGTTCTTGGCCGAGGACGCGCACCAGCGGATCTATGGGCAACGGATCACTCTGGGGCGCTAGGGCATTCACATCGTCGGCCGCGCCCGCCGACTGACCCTCAACTACCGCACCACCCCAGGAGAACCTGCTCTACGCCCTCGGAATTCAGCCGTTGAAGTCGGACCTCCCGTCGGGCTAGGTTCCCGACGTAGTCCAACAGCCTCGCCCCCAGGCCGCCAGCAACTCGTCGTGGGCGTAGGACTGGTCGCTACCCAAGGCACAAGGCGGCGATTCTCGCCCTCTCGCAGCGCTGCTGTCGCCCCCCCGTCCGTATTTGCGGTCCGCGCCGCGCCGTTTTCGTCGAATTACCGGTTACAGAGTCGCCCGGCCGCCCCCGAGGTACGTGGCGATGTCCTTGCCGATGTAGCCGTCGGCCTTCATCCGGCTGGCGGTCGCGATGTGCTCAGGCGTGCTTCCCCATCAATCTTGGGGCGTCGGGCTAGCCTGCCGCCTACGACCTACTCGTCGTCGGGCACTCTGATGAGCCACTTACGGCCGATGACGGCGGTGCGGCCGTCGTCGCGGGTGATGGTGTTGTCGCCGTTCCATCCGTCGGGCTGTGCGGTGACGGCGCCGCAGGCGAACACGAGAGTGCGATTGGGGTCGCCGGAGTCCTGGCGCAGGTACTCGCCGTTGTGCGCGGTTTGGGATCGTGCGGCACCCCGTGCGGTGGCCGACAGCCTCTAGAGATCCCAGACCTGGTCTGGGTCATCGAGCGCGGCCCGGACCTGGCTTAGATCCCCCAGATCCGCGAGCGGGGAAGTTCGGGCTACATCCACGATGCCTCGCAGGACGACGCTGATCAACTCTCCGTCGCCTTGGTCGAGTGCCTGATCGAGGCGCGAGAACAGCCCATCGAAGGTTGTACGCCTCTCGGCGAAGGCCTGTTCAAAGTAGCCCTTAAGGATTGCCTCAGCCGCTTTGATGCGACTGACCTCGGTCTCGTGGTAGGCCCGAATCTTGCTCCGGTTGGTGCTCTCAACCTGGTGAATCTTGATGCATTCCCGGGCTGCCTCCACCATCGTCTCTAGGGCTGTGAAGCCATTGAGCGCCGTAATCGGGCCTTTCCCCACCACCTTGGCTACGTGCACCTTCGGCTGTTCAGACATACTCGCGCCACGCCAACCAGGTAGAACAGGCCGAGCAGAAACGCGGCGAACAGCGCGAGCCGCACAAAATGGCGCGGCCTGGTGAGACCGGCCAAACCGTTGCTGGCGGTCATGGTGCCCGCAATCCTGCCCGACCGCGGCCGGATCGCCCTCAGGACAGCGGGAACCGCAGCGCCGCCACAGCGGTACCGCGCCAGATGTCGGCGGTGATTTCCTCCGGCCGCACGGCGATGACCTCGCCGCCGGTTTCGAGGATCTGCACCGCGATCCGCGACAGCAGGTCGTATCCGTCATCTCCATAGCGCACCTCGCCCGTCGCACCGTCGAAGTGGCCGACGACGTCAACGGTGAAGTCATACAACAGAATCGACACCGCCCCGGCGACCGCGGCGCGGGCGATGTCGGCGACGTCGGTGGCCACCAGGCCCCGACTGACGCCGTTACCGATCTCTGCCACGAGCGCGTTGTTGCGCTGCGCGTTCAGTGCCGACAGCGATTCGCGGATGGCGCCGTCGATGTGATCCGGCCGTAGCTCGTCGGGCGCGCCCGGCACGGCGACGATCTGGCGCTTGTGGTCGATCCCGCGGTAAAGGGCGAGCAGCGGGTCGGTAGCGAACAGGAACAAGGGCCGGCGTGCCGACGGGTCCAGCTGCCCCAGCTCCGACTCCACCGCCTCGGCGACCCGTTTGGCATAGGTCTCGAGCAGTACTTTCTTGCCCTCGTCGCCGACCAGGCGCCCGACGTGGCCACGGTCCCGGATCGTCGCCCGGTGGGTGGCCTCGGCGGCGTCGATGGCGAACTCGCCGACTAGCGGCAGCTCCTCTGCGCGAGCGGTGGCCGTGGCGCGCCACAGGTTCCAGCCGTTGGCCGACAGCGTCAACGCGTACGCTTCCTGCGGCGTCGTGACAGTTCGCACCAGCTGCCCGATGTCGAAATAGCGGCCCACCTGCAACTGCGTCTCTAGGGCGTTGGGCAGCACGTAGACCTCGTGGAAATCGTCGGCAATGAAGATTGCCACCGACCGCGAAAGCTGCTGCCACAGATCCGACTCGGCGATCTGCGCCCACCGTGAGCGCAGCTGGGCTTCGGTGGCATGCCGGGCACCGCCCTCCCGGATCGTGCGCAACGCGCGGTCCACCGCGCTCTTTGCCGTCAGCAAGCTGTTCTCACGTTCATCGGGAGCGGGCGAGGTTTCGGCGTACACCGTGATCGCGTGTTCGTGTCGATCGCCGAGGCGGATCAGGTCCGAAATATCGGGCAGTTGGTAGCGCGTCACCCTCACTCCTTTGCTTGACGTCCGACCCCAGGGTAGGCGCGCTGTTTCACGCCTCGCCGCCCGCACCGCGCAAGCGTGGAATCGACCTGCCCGCAGCTGTGTCAGCGACTTTGTCGCTCGTAGGCGGGCACATAGACACCTCGTCAGATCATGTCGTTGCGGGTCAACCACCGCATTACCGGCCAGCCGACGAACACCGGCAGCCAGCATGTCAGCACCCGGTAGAGCAGAACCGACGGTACAGCCACCGCAGCGGGAACGCCGAACGCCGCCAGGCCGCCGATCAGTGCCGCCTCCACCGCTCCGACACCGCCGGGAGTCGGCGCCGCCGCCGCGAGCGTACCGCCGATCATCGTCACGACGGTGACCGTGACGACCGACGTATGGCCCCCGAAGGCCTCGATGCTGGCCCACAACGCCAGCGCAGCACCGAGGGTCGTTGCGGCGCAACCGAGAACGATCAGACCCAGTCGCTTGGGCTCGCGGGCGAGCTCGGTCAGGTCGGTCAGCACCTCTTTGAGGCGTGGCCGCACTGCTGTTGCCAGCCAACGCCGCAGCTTCGGCACGAACAGGAACACCCCGACAAGCCCCAGTACCACCCCGGCGATGAGAAGCAGCAAGGTGCCGGACGGGACGAAGTGCGACAGGTCGGCCGACGCGCCAGCCGCCGTGCTGAAGAAGATCAGCAGCGCCACATGAGTGATCACCTGCACCGTCTGCTGCAGGGCCACCGCCGCGGTGGCGCGCAGGGTGCCCAGCCCGCCCTTCTGCAGAAATCTCGTGCTCAGCGCCAGGCCACCGACGCCCGCAGGCGTGGTGGTTGCGGCAAAGGTGTTGGCCACCTCCATGATCGCCAGGCTTCGGAAGCTGACCAACCCGCCGGCGCATGCCCACAGCGCTGCTGCGGCACCGATATACGTCAGCGCTGACACCGCCAACCCCAGCAGCACCCACCACCAGTTCGCGGTCCTCAGCTCGGTGAAGAACGTCGGTACGGCGCCGATGAACGGATATGCGACATAGACCAGCGCCACCAGCAGCACAATTTGGATAATCTGGCCGCGGGTGAACCTGGTGATCGTCTCCACCTGGATCTGGTCGGTCCCGGTCTCGTGCATCACCTCGTCGCGGGTGGCCTTGATGACCTCGCCCGCATCAGCAACCGAATCTCGGATACGTGCCGGCACAGCGGATTTGGTGAGGCGCCGCGACGCCGTCAGCACGGCCTCCTCCCCGAACACCTCGACCGCCGCACCCACCGCAGACTGAGGGCCGTAAACCGCCGCGGTCGTCACCAGGAGCTGGGCGATATCCGACTGCAATCCGACATCGGTGGCGCCGTACTCGGAGCTGCCGAATCCGCCGAAAAGCACCTCTCCGTCGTCTACCGTGACCTCCCTGCTGCGCAGGTCGCCGTGCGAGATCAGATTGTCGTGCAGAACGCGCAGCGATTCCCAGGCCCGGATAACCGGCGTCGCGTCCGCGCATTCGTTGATCGGGGTGCCGCGTCGGGGGCTGTGCGCATACAGCGTCCATCCCCGGTCCAACACGGCGAGGGCCAGCGTCGACGTGTTGGCCACGCCCAGATCACCGACGGCAATGGCCATCAGCGCGCGATGCTCGACGGCCCGGCGCATCGATGCCTGCAGCGGCGCGGTCTCGCTGGTGCGCAGCCGCAGTTTTCGCCAGAGCTGGCGCAGCGCCCCACCGCTGCGTTGATTGGGGCCGTACAACTCGACCACGGCCACGGAGTCCGGATCGTGTACGGCCGCCGACAGCACCAGCGGTCCCGGCCCGGCCGGGCGAACGACTGTCAGCCCGGACACCATTAACCCACGCCGGGCCAACGCGCGCACGGCTCCGTCCAGCGGCACCTCCAACGCCGGTGTACCGACAACCAGGACCACCAACGCGCCGACGAACCAGCCCACTGCCAGGCCCAACAACGATCGCGCGGGAATTACCGCACTGACGACGAGGTGGATGGGCCCGAAAGCCAGCAGCAACGCCCACCACCATCGCCGCCACCGTGCGGGCAGCCACGGCCCGGACACCGTGAGGACCGCAGCGAGCATCGCGATCCAGCGGGGATCGTCGATGAACTGGGAGAAGACGGTGTTGGGCCGGCGAGAAAAGTCGAGGTACCATTGGGGTGCCGCGATGCCGTTGGGGCTGATCGACAAGGCGAGGACCGCGATGATGCCCGCGGCCGCATAGGCCCCCAGCAGCCGCCAATGGCGGCCGGCGATCAGGCTTACGAGGATCACGAACGGCAACGCCAAAATGGCCACGCCATAGGCCAGGTAGACCAGGTTCGACTGGGTCGGCGTGAGGAATCCGACGATCCCGGAGATGGAGTTCTCGAGCGCGACCCACTGGTTTCGGGTGACCAGCGAACTCGTGATGACCGCCGCGAGGAAGACCGCGGCCAGTACGAGCCGCACGATGTCGTTGGTCCGGCGAGTGATCGGTTGCAGCAAGCTGCCCGAAACGGTGATGTTCCGCCCGTCAACTCGCATGGTTCAACAAACTATGCTTCCACACCACATCGCCGTGCCTGCCGGGCTGCGGGATCAAAGTAATACCGTTTGGCGTGTCGCGTTGGCGCGCAGTGGACCAAGGACGCTTCGGCCCCAGCTCTCCAGGCGAGACCTGGGCTACTCCCAGCAACCCCACAGCTCACAGGCAACCTCGGCACAGGCTTGATGGGTAGTTTTTGCGCCGAAGGGTACTTCGACTCGCCGCTCCGGTGCCCCGATATTTCACGGTCGTGCATATGCCGCGGGGAGCGAGCAGGTAAGGAGTTTCACGATGTTGAAGATGCTCGGAAGCATCTGTCGCAGTTCTTCTAAGGCAACGCTAATAGGTGCCTGTCTCGCCACATCCGCCCTTGTTATGGCCGTCCCAGCGAGCGCGGCGCCCAACCCTTCCTTCCCTGGGGATTGCTCGGCAAGCGCGGGTGTCGTTTGCAATGTCAGCCAGATGAATCCCACCAACCCAACGAATCCTGACAGCCTGATGAC
>CAXMSM010000311.1:0-1822 GCA_964195655.1 uncultured Gammaproteobacteria bacterium
ACCGAGCATAACCGTCCACAACTATCGTTCGCTACAGCTTGCCCCATGAGTCCGGTGCCGGTGAGGATGTCCATCTCGAGCACGGACTCATGGGGCAAGCCGTTGCGGAACGACGCCGACTCGATGCCCAGCCCGGTCACCGCACCGCCCAGAGTGATGGTCTTGAGCTGGGGCACCACCAGGGGTGACAGGCCAAATGGCAGCGTGGCCGCTACCAGGTCCTCATAGGTGCACATGCCTGACACCTCGGCGGTGCGCGTATACGGATCGACAGCGATGACACCGGTCAGCCCCGAGGTGTCCAGCCCGGGCCCGGTGTTCTTGGCCCGCGCGCGGAACAGGTTGGACGTGGGCTTGGCCAGCCGGACCGTGGCGTCGGGGGGAATCGCCCGGTAACTGCTGAGAAGCCGCTGCACGCCGTCGGTGTGAGCCGCCCGTGCGTCGGTAGAGGCAACAGACACACATATACGCTAGTCCGCGGTTGCAGCCGATGCGACCGCACACAAGCGCAGTTACCCCCAGCCGACCAAGATACGACCAAGAGTTAGCAAGGAGTTTGCACTGATGGGACAGGTCAGCGCGTCCACCACGATTTTGATCGACGCCGAGCAGGCGGGGGTACTGGCTGCCGTCGCCGACTATCAGACGATGCGTCCGAAGATCCTTTCCGCGCACTACAGCGGCTATCAGGTGCTCGAGGGGGGTCAGGGTGCCGGCACCGTGGCCGCCTGGAAGTTGCAGGCCACCAAGTCACGCTCTCGCGACGTACAGGTCAATGTCGATGTCGCTGGTCACACCGTTATCGAGAAGGATGCGAACTCGTCGATGGTGACGAACTGGACCGTCGCACCAGCGGGTCCGGGGTCCTCGGTCACCGTCAAGACCTCCTGGCAGGGCGCAGGCGGGATCGGCGGCTTCTTCGAGAAAACGTTCGCCCCGATCGGGTTGGGCAAGATCCAGGCAGAGGTGTTGGCCAACCTGAAGAAGCAAGTCGAGGGACGGTAGGTGGCGAAGGGCCAGCCCCCGAATTCACAACCGCGGCTGCACTCTGGGCGAACTGGACTTACCAAGGGCCCGGCTTACCGCTGGGAGCTGAGGAAAGCCACGATTCCGCGCACCACCGCGTCGGAGTACTTCTGACGTCCTGCGGGCGTCGTCATCAGCGCCGAGTCGGCCGGATTCTTCATGTTCCCGAGCTCGACGAGGATTGCCGGATACTGCGCGAGGTTGAGCCCGGCAATATCGGCGCGCGGATTGAGTCCCGATGACCCGATATAGGTCGCGGGAGGAATTCCCGAACCGGCGAGCTGATCGCGCATCGTCTTGGCGAACTGCACAGACGGGCCCGCCTGCGCCGTATTCAGCGGGGGTGCGGCATACAGCACATGGAAGCCACGCCCGGTGGCCGGACCTCCGTCAGCGTGTATCGACACGACGGCGTTGGGCCTGATCGAGTTGGCCATCGCCGCCCGCTCGTCGATGCACGGGCCCAGGCCGGTGTCGTCGCCACGGGACATCGCCGTCCGGACTCCGAGAGCAGTCAGCGCCTGACGGATCCGCAGAGTCGTGTCCCAGGTGAAGGTGTGCTCGGCTAGTGCGCCGTCGGCGGTGGCAGTGCCGCTGGCCTGGCAATCCTTGGTGCCGCCGCGCCCGGTGGGGACCTGTCGACCGATCGAGGCGTCGTTAGACCCGTTGTGGCCCGGGTCCAGGAAGACGATCTTTCCCGCAAGGTTGGTGGGAGCCGCGTGGGCCGGGCCGGCGAGCGTCGAGGCGACGACGAGCGTTGCGGCGGCGATGGCTGAACCCATTCGCAGGCCGACAC
>CAXMSM010000312.1:0-5137 GCA_964195655.1 uncultured Gammaproteobacteria bacterium
GATCTGGAATCCCTATGTCGCTGAGCGGCTTCTGCAGGGTCACTGGAGCCTGCTGGTGGGCTACGGCTGCCTACCCTGGGTGGCGGCGACGGTGCTGGCTTTGCGTTCAGGGACGGGGCGTGCAGGGACGGGGTGTGCAGGGACGGGGTGCGGAGAGACCGGACACCTGCCACCGCCGAAATCGCATTCCCGCAGTGAAAGTGCGAGTGCGAGTCTGCCGGAATGCCATTTCGGCGCAACGGTCTGGCCGCTGCTGTTCTGGATGGCGCTGGCAGGGCTGACACCGACCGGGCTGATTCTGGCCACCATTGTTGCCTTGGCATCCGGGATGGCGTCGGGTGAGGGTCGATCACGGACCTTCTGCGCAGTAGCGAGCCTGGCCGCGGCGACCGCTGCGGCACTGCCCTGGCTTGTCGCCTCTGCCGTCGCGGGTGGTTGGGCGGACACTGCCAACGCATCAGGGGTGTCCGCGTTTGCGGCCCGCGCGGAGCCCGGGCTGGGCACCCTCGGGAGCCTGGCCAGCCTCGGAGGCATCTGGAATGCCGAAGCGGTACCTGACTCGCGGACAACGCTTTTCGCACTCGCCTCGGCGGTGGTGCTGCTGGTCATGGTCGCGGTGGGCATACCGCTGCTGGTGAGCCGGCGGGTTGCCGTGCCGTTGCTCGTTGTCGCCGGGGCCGCCGTTATCTTGCCGGCGCTAATGGCAACCGGTCCGGGTCTGGCACTGCTGGAGGGCGTGACCGACGCGGCACCGGGGTTGGGGGTGCTCCGCGACGGCCAGAAGTGGGTGGCGCTGGCGGTGCCCGGGTATGCCCTGGCTGGTGCAGCTACGGTCGTCGCGCTGCGGCCGCGCATCCCGGCAGTGGCCACAGCGGCGGTGTGCTGCGCGGCGCTGGTGACGACGCTGCCCGATCTGGCCTGGGGCGTCGGCGGCCGGGTATCGCCCGTGCAGTACCCCCGAGGATGGCCGGCCGCGGCCGCGCTCATCAATTCCGACCCCCGCCCGGTAGCGGTGTTACCCGTCGACAGCATGCGCCGTTTCGAGTGGGCGGGTGTCGCCCCAGTTCTCGACCCGTTACCGCGTTGGGTCCGTGCAGACGTGTTCAGCACTGGTGACCTGACCATCGCCGGGCGAACCGTGCTCGGCGAGGGCGCCCGCGCCCGCGAGGTTCAACGGCTACTGGTCTCTGGGGCGGACCGGGAACAGCTTGCCGCCGCGGGGGTGGGCTGGGTGGTTGTCGAAGGGCCGGACCCCGGTCTGGCTCTGCCAGTTGCGTACCGCGACACGGACCTCACGGTCTACTCCGTGGGCGGGGACACGCCGGCCCCGGCACACCGAACACTGATGCTCGCGGTGCACGCAGTGTGGCTGGGCCTACTCGGCTGCGGTCTTGCCGGGATGTCGCTGTCCTGGGTGCGTCGGCGGCCGGTTCTCAGATCACGCCGCTGGTGAGGCGTCCCGCGTGCACCGACTCCAACACCACCCGCATCGCGTCGGCGCTCTGTTTCCAGGAGAACTCGCCGCTGCGCACCTGGGCTTTGGCGCCTAATTGCTCTCGTAGGACCGCGTCGGACAGCACGCGATCGAGTCCGTCGATAAGGCCTGCATAGTCGTTCACGAGCAGCCCGGTGACGCCGTCGACGATGGAGTCCGATAAACCGCCGGAGGACCGGTAGCCGATGGTGGGCACCCCGTGCTGTGCTGCTTCAACGACGGCCAGGCCCCACCCTTCCTTGCGGGACGGCAGCAGCTGCACCCAACTGTTTTGCAACACAGCATGTTTGGTGTCATCGTCAACGTGGCCATGGAACGTCACCGCGCCGGAGACACCGAGCCTGCCGGCGTGGTCGACGAGCCGCTGCGCCCACCACCCGTCCCCGAGCACGTCCAGATGTAGCCCTGGGATCCGCGAACGCAGGCTGGCGATCGCCCCGAGCGCATCCTCGATCTGTTTATGGGGCACCAACCTGGACAGCACCACGACCCTCGGCGTCACCGACGGCGCCTTCGTCAACGAGGTCTCAGGCGCCGCGTCGACACCGTTGCGGATGACGGCGATTCGACCGGAAGGCACGCTGAGCTCAGTGAGATCCCGCGCAGAAGGCAGGGATACCGTGACGTACTGGTTGCGACGGTGCACCAGAGGCGAGAGTCGCGACTCGACGAACCACCCGATGCGGCTCAGGACCGGCCCGGCCACCGGCCACTGCTCGCGGTGACAATGGTGCACCAGCACGACCACTCGCCGGCGGTAGACCAGCCTCGCCAGGAACGGCAGGCCGTTCTGAGTGTCGATGACAACGTCAGGACGCACGTGCCGCAGCGGGCCCAGACCGATCATGGCCGCAGCCATTGCCAGCCCGGCCCATACGTACACCGAGTAGCGCCCGCCGACACGCTGAACCTGGACTCCATCGAGGACCTCGCGGCGAGCGGCGCCTGGATAGCGGGCCGTGCGCAGGGTCACGTGGATTCCAGACTCCGCGAGCTGAGCACCGATGCGCTGCAGGTAGGTCTCGCTGCCTCCGCCCTGCGGGTGGCCGGTGTCGCGCCAGCACAGCAGCAGAACGGAGCGGAC
This sequence comes from uncultured Gammaproteobacteria bacterium, assembly GCA_964195655.1. GTDB lineage: Bacteria > Actinomycetota > Actinomycetes > Mycobacteriales > Mycobacteriaceae > Mycobacterium. The sequence continues at coordinate 2,580 of CAXMSM010000312.1, forward strand.
CCGCGCTGGTTCGGCGCGGGGATTGATCGAGGGGGCGGACATCGCGGTTCAGAATATCCGGCCCGAGGCGTTCTAGGGTTGCCGGGATGAAGGCAACGGAGCATCTGGCGCGGCGGGCGACGCTATCGCGGTCGCTGCGCCTGCTGGCGGAGTTTCGTTTCGAGCAGAGCGACCCGGACCGGTTCTACGGCGCCCTCGCCGCTGACACCGTGACGATGGTGACCGATCTGTGGACTTCGGTCAACGGTTCCGCAGCGACGGGTCTGACCTTGCTCGACGTCGGCGGGGGCCCCGGCTACTTCGCGTCGGCGTTCACCGATGTCGGCCTCCGCTACATCGGAGTGGAGCCCGACCCTCGCGAGATGCACGCCGCCGCACCTCGACTGCAACGCCGAGCTGGGGTATTCGTCAGGGCATCGGGCACCGCGCTGCCGCTCGCCGACGCCAGTGTCGATATCTGCCTGTCATCCAACGTCGCTGAACACGTCGCGGAGCCATGGCGATTAGGCGACGAGATGCTGCGGGTCACCCGGCCCGGCGGTCTGGTCGTGCTGTCCTACACGGTCTGGCTGGGCCCGTTCGGCGGGCACGAAATGGGACTGACGCACTACCTCGGCGGTCACCGGGCCGCCGAGCGGTACGCCCGCAAGCACGGCCACCGGGCCAAGAATGACTACGGCTCGTCGTTGTTCGCCGTGTCGGTGGCCGACGGTCTGAAATGGGCCGCGAACTCCGGCGCTCTGGTCGCCGCATTTCCCCGCTACCACCCACGATGGGCATGGGGCCTGACGAAGGTGCCGGTCCTGAGGGAATTCACAGTGAGCAATCTGGTGGTGGTTCTTCAGCCATCCACGCCCAACTGACGGTCGGACTGCAACAGGTTCTCGTTTCGCTTCGAGGTCGGTAATGTGGTGTTTATGACACAGAGCACCTCGACCAAACCCACCGCGTTCAGGTCCACTGGGTTCAAGTCTGAGTGGGACAAGCTATTCATCGGCGGAAAATGGGTCGAGCCGGCCACCTCGGATGTGATCGAGGTGCACTCCCCGGCCACCGGCGAACTGGTCGGCAAGGTGCCGCTTGCGTCGGCCGCTGATGTCGACGCAGCGTGCTCGGCCGCTCGCAAAGCGTTCGACGAGGGTCCGTGGCCGCACATGACTCCCGCAGAGCGCGCTGAGATCCTCGGCCGCGCGGTCAAGATCATGGAAGAGCGCGGCGAAGAGCTGAAATTCCTGCTGGCGGCCGAGACCGGCCAGCCGCCAACGATCGTCGACATTATGCAGTACGGCGCCTCGATATCGTCGTTCAACTATTTCGTCGGCGCCGCCGAGAAGTTCACCTGGGAGGAAATCCGCGACGGCATCTACGGCCAAACTCTGGTGGTCAAAGAGCCGATCGGCGTCGTAGGCGCCGTCACGGCATGGAACGTGCCTTTCTTCCTTCCCGCCAACAAGCTCGGACCGGCCCTGGTGGCCGGCTGCACCGTTGTGCTCAAGCCCGCGGCCGAGACCCCACTGTCCGTCTTCGCGATGGCGGAGATGTTCGCCGAGGCCGGGCTCCCCGAAGGTGTGCTCTCGATAGTGCCCGGCGGCGCAGAAACCGGACGCGCTCTGACCGCCAGCCCAGAGGTGGACAAGTTCACCTTCACCGGCAGCTCGGCGGTCGGCAAGGAGATCGGCAAACTGGCGGCCGACAAGCTCAAGCCGTGCACGCTGGAGCTGGGTGGCAAGTCGGCAGCCATTATTCTCGAAGACGCCGACCTCGACTCCACCCTGCCGATGCTGGTGTTCTCCGGCCTGATGAACAGCGGGCAGGCTTGCGTGGGACAGACTCGGATCCTGGCACCGCGGTCGCGCTATGACGAGGTCGTCGAAAAGCTCTCCGCGGCGGTCGCCGCAATGCCGATCGGCCTGCCCGACGACCCCGCCGCCATGATCGGCCCGCTGATCAGCGCGAAGCAACGCGAGCGTGTCGAGGGCTATATCAAGAAGGGCATCGACGAAGGCGCGCGCGTCACCACCGGCGGTGGCCGGCCCGACGGGCTCGATAGCGGTTGGTTCGTCCAGCCGACAGTGTTCGCCGACGTCGACAACTCGATGACCATCGCCCAGGAGGAAATCTTCGGACCCGTGCTCGCGGTAATCGCCTACGAGGATGAAGACGACGCGGTCCGTATCGCCAACGACTCGGTGTACGGCCTGGCCGGCAGTGTCTACACGACTGACAATGACAAGGCGCTAGCGATTGCGCGCAAGATCCGGACCGGCACCTACGCGGTCAACATGTACGCGTTCGACCCCGGCGCGCCGTTCGGTGGCTACAAGAACTCCGGCATCGGCCGCGAAAACGGCCCTGAGGGCATCGACGCATACTGCGAATCGAAGAGCATCCTGCTGCCGTTCGGCTACACGCCCGCCACCTGATCAGAATCCGTCTTCGGACAACCCCATCGCGGTGAGATCAGCCGCCTGCAGGATCGCGCTCTGCGCGGTCAGTCGCGGCAGCACGTTCTTGGCAAAGAACTTCGCCGCCGCGACCTTTCCGGCGTAGAAGTGACG
>CAXMSM010000313.1:0-7488 GCA_964195655.1 uncultured Gammaproteobacteria bacterium
CCATCCCGTTGGTCGTGGTCGGTGTGATCGCCAGCGCGATCGCGGCATACTGCTACGTCCGGGTAATCGTGTTGATGTTCTTCACCGAACGTCCCGATGACGCCCCAGTTGTGGTGGTGCCCAGCGCGCTGACGACTGCCGTCGTGACCGTCACCGCGGCCGTCACCTTTGCGCTCGGGGCGCTGCCGCAACCCTTGCTGGACCTGGTCAACTCGGCCAGCCACTTCCTCTAACGAGTCCCCTCTGTTCCGGCGCATTGGCCGGTCGAGCTATTCCGGCGCATTGGCCGGTCGAGCGTGCCCAAAATGCCAGCGATTGCGGCGCGGCGGCGTGCAAACACGCGCGTTCGCGGTCAGAAGGCCAGCCGCTAGGTCGCCGCGCCGTGCAGCAGTATTGCCGCGATGCTGTCCACCCAGGCCGAGTCCGCGAGGTTGTCCGGTGCTTGCAGGAGCGCCAACAACGTAGCGCCGCCGATGAGGTCGACCAGGCGATCGGGGTCGATGCCCGCGCGCACCTCTCCCCGATCGATCGCAGCAGCTAGCCGGTCGCGCACCGCACTGAACAGTTCAGTGAAGCGGGCGGTGACGCGGTCGCGGAGTTCGCCGTCGGCCGACATGTCGGCCAGCAGTCCGGGCAGCGCCGCTCCGACCACGGAACTGGTGAAGATGTCGCGCGTCGCCTCGACCATGGCCCGCAGATCGGCGGCGATATCCCCCGGCGGAGCCTGGATCGCGGTGGGCGTCGTTGGGAACGCGGCTTCGTGGACAAGCTCGGTCTTGCTCGACCATCGCCGATACAGCGCGGTCTTGGTGGTTCCGGCGCGCTCGGCGACAGCGGACATCGTGACATTCGAATATCCGATTTCGACGAGTAGATCCGCCGTGGCCCGCAAGATGGCGGCGTCGATGCGCGGGTCCCGTGGCCGTCCGGCAGTCGGGGCCTTGTCAACCGGCAACAGTTCTGCTTTCATAACGCTACGCATGGTAGCGTAACTGTGAGCGGGAAGGACCAGTTCGTGACGAATGAACCAGCCGTCGGGGAAGTGGGACGGCTTCAGCGCTCCAGTCGAGACATGACGGATGTTCCTGAGCGCCTGTCCCGGTGGCTGTCCACCCTGCTGGGCGGCGGCACCGCACCCGAGATCACCGTGGAAAGCGGCGTGGACTCCAACGGCATGTCATCAGAGACGATTCTGCTGTCCGGGCGCTGGCTACACGCCGGAAGCCCGGTCGCACAGAATTGGGTGGCCCGGGTTGCGCCCACCGACGCCGACGTGCCGGTTTTCGAGCACTACCGGCTCGATCACCAACATGAGTTGATGCGCCTGGTCGCAGAGATGTCCGACGTCCCGGTGCCGCGCGTTCGCTGGCTCGAGACCACCGGCGAAGTACTGGGTCGGCCATTCTTTCTGATGGACCGCGTCGACGGCAAAGTCCCGCCCGACGTGATGCCCTACACCTTCGGCGACAACTGGCTCTATGACGCCCCCGTCGACCAGCAGCGCCAGTTACAAGACACCACCATCGAGGTCTTAGCCAAGCTGCACTCGATTCCCAACGCGCAGCAGATCTTCGGATTCCTCCAGGATGTCGATCCACCTGGCGAGACCGCACTGCACCGTCACTTCGCATGGCTGAAGAGCTGGTATGAGTTCAGCGTCCCCGACATCGGCCGCTCATCGCTGGTTGAAGAGGCCCTGACCTGGCTGGAGGACCGCTTCCCCGAGGAGATCGCCCTTGCCGAACCAGTGCTGGTGTGGGGTGATGCGCGCATTGGAAATGTCATCTACCGCGACTTCACGCCGGCTGCCGTACTGGACTGGGAGATGGCTACCATCGGGCCCCGGGAGTTCGATGTTGGGTGGATCATATTTGCGCACATGGTCTTCCAGGAGTTGTCCAAGCTGGCCGGACTCGCCGGTATGCCGGACTTCCTGTGCGAGGAGGATGTGCGAGCCACTTACCGCGACCTCACCGGTATCGAGGTCGGCGACCTCGACTGGTTCTACGTGTACTCAGGTGTCATCTGGTGCTGCGTGTTCATGCGTACCGGGGCGCGCCGCGTTCGCTTCGGAGAGATCGAGAAGCCCGAGGATATCGAGACCCTCTTCTACCATGCGCCGCTGCTGAAAAGACTGATCGGAGAGAACAACTGATGCTTGGACCAATGGACGAATACCCGGTTCACCAGGTGCCCCAACCGATCGCCTGGCCCGGGTCCTCGGATCGCAATTTCTACGACCGCTCCTACTACAACGCCCACGACCGCACCGGCGACATATTTGTCATCACCGGGATCGGCTATTACCCGAACCTCGGCGTGAAGGACGCGTTCCTGCTCGTGAGGCGCGGCGATACGCAAACCGCAGTGCACCTGTCCGGAGCGATCGACCAGGACAGGCTCAATCAGCATGTCGGCGCGTACCGCCTCGAAGTCATCGAACCGCTGCGCAAACTGCGCATCGTGCTCGAGGAAACCGAGGGAATCGCCGCCGATCTCACATTTGAAGGGATTTTCGACACCGTCCAGGAGCAGCCGCACATCTTGCGGCGGGGAAATCGGGTCACCTTGAACGCGCAGCGATTCGCGCAGGTGGGCAGTTGGAGCGGCCAGCTTTCGATCGACGGTGAAGAAGTCACGGTCGACCCCACTCGCTGGATCGGCACCCGCGACCGGTCCTGGGGCATCCGGCCCGTCGGCGAGGCCGAACCCGCAGGCAGGCCCGACGATCCTCCCTTCGAGGGCATGTGGTGGCTGTACATACCAATGGCGTTCGACGAGTTCGGGATCGTCGTCATCATCCAGGAGGATGCAAGCGGATTCCGGTCCCTCAACGACTGCACGCGGATCTGGAAGGACGGCCGTGTCGAGCAACTGGGCTGGCCGCGAGTCAAGATCAACTACCGGTCCGGCACTCGGATCCCCACCGGAGCAACAGTCGATGCGACCGCATCCGACGGCAGCCCACTGCATTTTGACGTGGAGTCCAAGCTGGCCGTGCCTATCCACGTGGGCGGAGGTTACGGCGGCGATCCTGATTGGCTGCACGGGGTTTGGAAGGGCGAGAACTTCACCGAACGCTTGACTTACGACATGAACGACCCCGCGATCATCGGGCGAGCCGGCTTCGGCGTGATCGACCACGTCGGCCGGGCGGTATGCCGCGACGCGAACGGGACCGAGCGCGAGGGCTGGGGGCTCTTCGAGCATGGCGCCCTCGGACGGCACGACCCGTCGAACTTCGCTGACTGGCTCACCGTCGCGCCGTAGCACCTACCGCGGTTCGGCCGAACACCATCGACTCCTCGATCCGGTCGAACCGGTGATCGATGATGTCCAGCACGTAGTTGTGTCGCACGTTCCACGGCCGGTGCGTGCCCGACTTGGGCAGCGCGTGCGGCGACCGCGTGATGTAGCCCGCCTGCAGATCGAAAGCCGGCTTTTCGGCCATCGGTGCGTCGCCACGATGCGGGTAGGCATGCGTGTAGCCACGAGCGCCCATGTAAGCCAGCAGTTTCGCGAATGCCTTGGCCGTCATGTCCGCACGCAAGGTCCACGACGCGTTCGTGTATCCGATGCACCACGCCATGTTCGGCACGTCCTCGAGCAGGTACTCCTTGTAGGCAAAGCGGTCGGTGGGCTTGATCTCGGTGCCATCGATCACGATGCGGATGCCGCCGAGAGCCTGGAGCTGCAGCCCCGTGGCGGTGATGATCACGTCGGCGTCCACGCGAGCACCCGACGTCAACACAATGCCCGTCTCGTCGACGTGGTCGATGTTGTCGGTCACCACCTCGGCGCGCCCCGCACTGACCTGATTGAACAAATCGTGGTCGAGGATGAGGCACATCCGCTGGTCCCACGGGTCGTACTTCGGTTTGAAATGCACGTCGACGTCATAGCCCTCGGGTAGCGCGGCGACCGTCCGGTTGCGGACAAGCCACCGCCCGAACCGCGGCGCCGTGCGAAACATGAAGTAAGTCAACACGTGGATCAGCGCATTGCGGAACCGCACCACGGAGTGCGACAAGGCAGGCGGCAACAACTTTCGGATGAAGTTCACCACCGGGTCGATGCGCGGCATCGACATCATGTAGGTCGGCGATCGCTGCAGCATCGTCACATGCGCAGCCTTCTCGGCCAACGCCGGGATGAGACTGATCGAGGTGGCCCCGCTGCCGATCACCACCACACGCTTGCCTGAGTAATCGAGGTCTTCGGGCCAGAACTGGGGGTGCACCACCTCACCCCCGAACCGTTCGATACCGGGGAACTTAGGCTGGTGGGGGTCGTCGTAGCTGTAGTAGCCGGTACCGAAGAACAGGAAGCGCGCGCGGTAGGTTCGCGCCGAACCGTCGTGCTCGGCCTGTACTGACCAGGTGTCCGTCGTCGAGTCCCACTCCGCGGACTTCACGTGCGTGTCGAACCGCATGTGATCGTCGATGTGGTGCTTGTTCGCAGTCGTGGTCAAATACTCGCGGATGTACTCACCGTCGGCGACGTTCTCCGGCCGTCTCCACGGCTCCCACGGGAACGACAGCGTGAAGATGTCGCTGTCAGACCGGATGCCCGGGTAGCGGAACAGATCCCAGGTGCCCCCGATACGGGAACGGCGCTCAAGAATCCGGTAACTCAGCGCAGGGTTGCGCTCCTGGATGCGGTAAGCGGCTCCGATTCCGGATATTCCCGCACCAATGATCAAGACATCGGAGCACTCCGGCTCGTTCTTTTGCATCCGCAACCTCCTCGGCCTGGTCAACTACCAAGATAAGGGTCAGCCCCTCAGCGCGTCGATGATCTCGCTCAACGATTCCACCGCGATCGGGCCCGGCTGATAGAGGCAGATACGGTCGCTGACGCCATCCACGCGGTCACGGATGTGCGCGGCCACCTGCTTCGGTGTGCCGCACGCGACGATCGTGTGCAGCACGTCGTCGTCGATCAGCCGCACCATGTCCTCCCAACGGCCCTGCTTGGACATCGCGTTGAGCTCTGGCTGCAACTCACCCCAGCCGTGTACCTCGAGCACCGGCCGGTAAGCGGGCGTGGAGCCGTAGAACGACAGCAGGCGGCGCGCAGACACATGGCCGGGGTCCTGATCGGCCACCGAGACGATGATCTCGGGCACCACCGCGAACCCATCGCGGCTGCGGCCGGACGCCGCGAGACCCGCGTCCACATTGGGCATTGTCACCTCGTGCAGGAACCGCTTCGACCCGAACGGCATCACCAGCAGCCCGTCGGCGACTTCGGCCGTCATCCGGGTCAGCCGCGGGCCCAGCGCACCGACGTAGATCGGCGGGGCGGTGAACTCGGCCCGCGGGACGAAGGTCGGCGTCATCAGGGTGTGCCGGTAGAACTCTCCTCGGAAGTCGAGCCGCTCCCCCGTCGTCCAGGTGGCGAAGATAGCCCGTAACGCGCCGACCAGTTCGGCCATCCGGGCCACCGGTTTGTCGAAATCGGCGCCGTACCGCTTCTCGATCTGCGTTCGGATCTGGGTGCCCAGCCCCAGCGTGAACCGACCACCGCTGAGCAGTTGGTGATCCACAGCCTGGTGCGCGAGCTGTATCGGGTTGCGAGGAAACGCAATCGCGACGTTGGTCATCAGGTCCAGCCCGCCGACGCCTGCCGCCAGTGTCAGCGGGGTGAACACATCGTGTGGGCCCTCAAAGGTGAACACGCCGCTCGCGCCGGCCTCACGCAGTGCTCGCGCTCGCTCGGCTGCGTCAACGGGCCCGAAGAGCGCTGTCATCACCTGCACAAGCTGTCAGTCTAGTGTGGATTCGGCGCGCAAAGCGACGCCATGCGTCCGTTTACGCGCCGAATTCGCGAGCTGTAGAGGAGATGAAGCCATGGCCGACGTGGTTGTCGTGGGAGCGGGATTCGCCGGACTTTCGGCTGCGCGTGAATTGGTCCGGCTCGGACACGACGTCGTCGTCGTCGAAGGCCGCGACCGGGTCGGTGGTCGGTCCTACACCGGGACCCTGGCCGGAGTTCCGGTCGATCTCGGCGGAACCTTCGTCGGGCCGACGCAGGACGCCGTGCTCGCGCTGGCCAACGAGCTGGGGTGCGAGTCGGTGCCGACCTACAGCCGTGGCAAGAACCTGATCCGCTGGCGCGGCCGGGTGCGCGCCTACCGCAGCACGATCCCGCGACTATCCATGCTCGAGTTGGTTGACGTGTCCCGGATCCAGTGGCGATTCGATCGAATCAGTAGGAAGGTTCCTGTCGCTGAACCGTGGACCTCGCCTATCGCCGCCGACCTCGACGCCATCTCGCTGGACAAGTGGTTGCGGTCGGTACACGCCGGCGCCTCTACGCGCGACCTGATGGCGATCATGGCGCGAGTCACGTGGGGATGCGAACCCGACGCGGTCTCGATGCTGCATGCGGTGCGCTACGTCAAAGCCGCCGGCGGTCTGGGCCGCATGCTCGATACCGAGGGCGGCGCACAGCAGGACCGCTTTCCCGCAGGAACCCAGCAGATCGCGCTGCGAATGGCCGACGATCTCGGCGACCGGGTGGTGCTGGACGCACCAGTCACCCGAATCCAGCGGCACCTGGACGGCACCGTGACCGTCGCCTCCGGGCCTAATGAGCCCGCCTCAGGGCGCAAGGACTTCACTGCACTCGCGGTGGTCGTCGCGATCCCACCGGAACACCGCGCCGGCATTCAGTTCGATCCCCCGCTACCGCCGGGCCACCAGGAGCTGATGCGGAACTGGCCGCAGGGCCACCTGAGCAAGGCTTATGCGGCCTATGACAGGCCCTTTTGGCGAGACAACGGATGTTCAGGTGAGGCGCTTTCGGACGAGGGGCCGGTGTTCATAACGTTTGACGTCAGCCCCAGTGATTCGGGCCCCGGCATCCTGTTGGGGTTCACTGATGCGCGCATGTTCGATCCGCTACCAAGCCGGCAACGACGTGAAATCGCGCTGGCCGGGTTCACCGCACTGTTCGGCGAACCCGCGTCGAAACCGATCGACTATCTCGACCATTGCTGGGGCACAGAGGAATTCGCACCGGGTGGGCCGACCGCGGCGGTACCGCCCGGTTCCTGGACGGCGCACGGACCGTGGTTGCGGACGCCGGTGGACACCATCTTCTGGGCGGGCACCGAGACCGCCGACGAGTGGACGGGCTTCCTGGAAGGGGCGGTGCGTTCCGGCATGCGGGCGGCCGGCGAAGCGCATCAGGAGCTGATGCGACGCTCCTGATCATCTCCGGTCACATCGCTCGCGCTCACGGTGTCGATCAACCATCGCAGTTGTTCGTTGACCTCGGCGTGCCGTTCCAGGATCGCGCAGTGCCCACCGGGAAGTTCAACGAACCTGGCCAGGTTCGGTGCGCTCGCCGCGATATGTCGGGACGCGGCCATCGGTAACAAACGGTCGTTCTTACTGCCGATCGCCAGTGCCGGAACGCTCAGATTCTTCAAGTCGATGTGCTGCGCACCCAGGTTGTCAACAAGGACTCGGATCCAGCCCC
>CAXMSM010000314.1:0-5449 GCA_964195655.1 uncultured Gammaproteobacteria bacterium
TGCGCTGGAGGCCGCCGCCTGAACTGTTAACGCCCCGGGTCTGATTCAACGCCGCAACTACTAATCCGACTGTACCGCTACATATTTCAATTAACGTGACAGTGCCCTCGCGGGGTAGTAGGGGGCTCGCCGGGAGGAAACGGGGTTAGGCGGCCAGCGACGTATACGTGGTGGTGCGCTGCCGGGCGGGACGGCCGATGCCCGCGGCAATACCTACGAGATCCTCAACACTCTTGTACGAACCGAACTCCGAGCCCGCCATCCTCGAGATGGTCTCCTCCATCAGGGTGCCGCCGAGGTCGTTGGCACCGCCGTTGAGCATCACCTGGGTTCGCTCGACACCGAGCTTTACCCAGCTGGTCTGGATGTTCGAGATTCTGCCGTGCAACATGATTCGCGCCAGCGCGTGCACGGCACGGTTCTCGCGGTGCGTCGGGCCCGGCCGGGCTCCGCCCGACAGGTACAGCGGTGAGGACTGATGCACGAAAGGCAGCGGCACGAACTCGGTGAAACCGCCGGTGCGGTCCTGGATCTCGCGCAGCACCCTCAGGTGACCCACCCAGTGCCGGGGCTGGTCGACGTGGCCGTACATCATCGTCGAACTCGAACGCAGCCCCACCTCGTGCGCGGTGCTGACCACCTCGACCCACATCGAGGTAGGCAGCTTGCCTTTGGTCAGCACCCAGCGAACCTCGTCGTCGAGAATCTCGGCCGCTGTGCCCGGGATCGACCCGAGCCCCGCATCTCGCAGGTCGGTTAACCACTCGCGAATACTCATGCCGCTCTTGGTGACCCCGTTGGCGATCTCCATCGGGCTGAATGCGTGCACATGCATCGAGGGCACTCGCGCTTTGACCGCGCGCACCAGATCGGCGTACCCGGTGACCGGCAGCTCGGGGTCGATACCACCCTGCATGCACACTTCTGTCGCACCGGCGACGTGCGCTTCCCACACGCGATCGGCGACATCGCCCGTCGATAGCGAGAAAGCGTCCGCATCGCCCTTGCGCTGAGCGAAGGCACAGAACCGGCAGCCCGTGTAACAGATGTTGGTGAAGTTGATGTTGCGGTTGACGACGAACGTCACGTCGTCGCCAACGACATCTCGTCGCAGTGAATCAGCGAGTGCCGCAACGGCATCCATGGCCGGACCATCTGCTGTCGCCAGCGCCAGATACTCATCGTCGCTGCATCCGGCAGGGTCCTTTTCAGCTGAACGCAACGCGGCCAGCACGTCGGTGTCAAGGCGTTCGGGCGCTCGAGCGGCCAGCTCGTGCACCTTCTCCCGGATCGACTCCCAGTCGCCGAACGCACTGCCTAGGTCGCTGCGGGTTTCGGTGAGCCTGCCCTCAGCGTCGATCGCCGAGTGCAGATCGGTGCGTCCCAACGACTCGGTGGTCTCGTCAGGCTCCTGCCAGGGACGGCCCTGCGGATTGATGTCAAGCGCGTACCCAGTTTCAGGGTCGGCGAGGACATCGACGTGCCCCTGCACCCGAGGGTCAATCCAGCCGCCGCCGGCCTGCACATACTGAGGCTGCGCCGTCAGCCGCTGTACCAGCTCGTAGCCCGCCTCAGCCGTCACTACCGCCAATTCCTCGAGTTCGGGCCACGGACGCTCAGGGTTGACGTGGTCGGGCGTCAGCGGAGATACACCGCCCCAGTCGTCGACACCGGCCCCAATCAGGGCCAGACACTCCGTCCGCGATACCAGGTTCGGCGGAGCCTGGATGCGCATCTTCGGGCCCATCACCAGCCGGGTGACGGCGAGAGTCGCAAGGAACTCATCAATACCCGTGTCAGGCACCGCCGCCATCGCGGTGTGGTTCTTGGCGCGGAAGTTCTGCACGATCACTTCCTGGATGTGTCCGAACTCCTTGTGAGACCGGCGAATAGCGTGGATGGTTTCGGCGCGCTCGGTGAAGGTCTCGCCGATACCCACCAGCAACCCGGTGGTGAACGGGATGGACAGCCGACCGGCGTCGTCCAGCGTGCGCAACCGCACCTGAGGGTCCTTGTCGGGGCTGCCGAAGTGCGCCTGCCCCTTGGTCTCGAACAGCCGACGTGAAGTCGTCTCGAGCATCATTCCCATCGAAGGTGCGACCGGCTTGAGCCGCGAAAGTTCCGACCAGCTCATCACCCCTGGGTTCAGGTGCGGCAGCAAACCCGTCTCCTCGAGCACGCGGATCGCCATCGCCCGCACGTAGTCGAGTGTCGAGTCGTAGCCGCGCTCGTCGAGCCATTGGCGCGCCTCATCCCACCGAGCCTCCGGGCGGTCTCCCAGAGTGAACAACGCTTCCTTGCAACCTGATTCGGCACCGCGACGCGCCACATCCAGAATCTCATCGGGCTCCATGTACATGCCCTGACCCTCGGCCCGAAGCTTGCCCGGCACAGTCACAAATGTGCAGTAGTGGCACGTGTCGCGACACAGGTGGGTCACGGGGATGAACACCTTGCGCGAGTAACTGACGGGCAACCGGCCGGTGGAGCCTCGGCGGCCCGCAGCCTCTAGTCCAGCGTCACGCATCCGTGCGGCACTTGCGCACAGGTCGGCCAACGCTTCCCCGCGCGCTGCCAGAGCGATCGCGGCTTCGTCGATGTTGAGCGTCACGCCGTCACGTGCCCGGCGTACAACTCTTCTCAGGGCGGCGGGACTCGGTTCGCCTGACCTCGGCGGAACCACCGGGCTGGGCAGATCGGCACCACGCTGGGTATTCAGAGCCACTTTCGTGTAACCCCGGCGTCGTCGCGGATCATCCGCGCGTCTCGCTATCTGAAACCGCTGCGCCTGGCATACCGGCCACAGTAGTCGCCGGATGACGCATGAGCACCCACGCAGCCGGCAGCGCACCCAGCGCGATGAGAAGCACCGGGGCGAACTCCATGATCCCGGTCCCGCCGAACACGATGTTGTCGCCGGGCCCGCCGAAGGTAAGGACCACGACGGTCAGTAGCCAGGTCCACAGGGGCAACGCTGCCAGGCGGGGATTGGACGTCCACTGCAGAGCCGCCCAAACCAACGATGCGTTCACCACACCACTGAGCAGGGCGCTGACCGGGAGCGGAACCGAACCTAGCCGCATCGGCAGGAAGAAGGCGGCCATCAGCGCCGAGAGAACACCGTCGACGCCGAGTAGTGCCAGCACCATGAAACGGAACCGGTCTGAAACCGACGCGGACACCGTTGTCAGATTCCCCTCCGTGCGCAGTCGGTTTCGGACAGTTTATCCGGTCGCTCCATCGTCAATCTACGTTCAGTCCGGCCAGTAGGTCAGTCTCCCAGCCACGGCCCTCACGCTCGCCGACGACGCCCGCGGCCAGGACGTAGTACTCGCATGCGTCGATCGGCAGGGCGACATCGTTCGACAGAGCAAACGACCGTCCATCTGGGGACACGCTTACCTGTGTCTGATGCGCCCGCAGCGCCGCCACTTTCGCCGGCAGGCACTCGGGGAGGTTCAATGCCGCATCGATCTCGTGGTCGGCGAAGCCAAGAGAGCCATGGAAGCCAAGGGAGTCATAGCCCAACTGGTCATCGGTCACCCGGTTCCACCGCTCGGGCACATCGGTCATCTTCGCCAACCCGGTGGCCATCGCCGATGTCGACGTCACAGTCCAATACAGCTTGGGCACCGGCCAGTCGGCAGCCTGGACCGCCGCCGTGGTCACTCGGTGGGCGTGGACGTGGTCGGGGTGCCCGTAACCGCCGTTCGGGTCGTAGGTCACCACGACGTGGGGACGAAGATCTGCGATCACCGCGTCCAAAGCGTCCACCTGCTCGTCGAGGTTGCCGTCGACGAAGCGCTGCGGTTGGTGTCGCGGCGGTGTTCCCGCCATCCCGGAGTCTCGCCAGCGCCCGGCTCCGCCGAGGAATCGGGGACCGTCCACGCCGAGAGCACCCAGCGCCGCTGTCAGCTCACCAATGCGGTAACCGCCTAGCTGGTCGGCACGGTCGGCTGCGAGCTGCGCCCACCGCTCGCCGATGACCTCCCCCTCCTCGCCGAGCGTGCACGTGACGACCTGCACCTGCGCGCCGCGGGCCGCGTAGTGAGCGATCGTCGCCCCCGTAGTGAGGGTCTCGTCGACGGGGTGGGCATGAACGAAAAGCAGCCGCGCGGTCTCCATTCCGACCAGCTTGCCTGCTGACCGCACTCCGTGTGCGGCGACGACAAAGCCAGCAGATCAGGAGTTCGAGAGGTCAGGACGTCACCGCGGTAGCTTGACCCACTTGCCCGCATCGCCGACGATTCCGACCGGCACCGCACCGGTGAGGCTGACGTTCTGCAGACTCGGCCCGGCCGCAACGATCGTGGTGTCCTGCAGGATCGGCAATACCGTCCACATCTTCCACAGGCTCGGCTCGACTTCCTCGATCACTTCACCGATGTTGGCGGCACCGCGCAACGCCGCGTTGATGCTGGGTTGGATGCTGTGGTCGCACATCCCAGTGATGTTGCTCGGCGCCTGCACAAGCTGGCCGGTGTCCGGCGGCGGCGGCGGGGCAGCCGTCGTGGTCGTCCCAGGAGGCCTGGAGCTTGGCTGTGTCCGGTGCGTTGTCGGCGACGGAGTCCCTGAGCCAGCGGGGGTCGCCGACGGTGCGGGCGTCGCCGACTGCTGCGCCGTGGTGGTCACGACCGCGGTCGCCTCCAGCGCGGGACAGCCGAACCGAGACGCCAGGGACGTCGCCAGATCACCGCCGGCCCGACGCCAGCCGATCACCGCGTCGACGCGGTTGTTGGCCAGTGCCTCGCCGTAGAGAACCACCGGATTCAGGGCGGACACCGACGCAGCGATCCCGACGTTGCGCAACTGGTCGGCGGCGGTTCTGGCGACGGCGACCGACGTCGGATCGTTGACGGCGACACCGAGCACCAGTCCCAGCGGCTCGCCGTCCTTCGTGAGATGGCCCCGGTTGTTCCCCGGCGGGCTGGGCGCGGGAGGCTCCGGGGGCGGCACCAGGTCGACCTGATATCCGGCCCCGGCCAACAGCGTCATGGCCTGCTCCCGGGTCATCGCGGGCGGAGCGGTTGGGACGTAGCCCGGGTCCGAGGGGGTACGCACCTGCGCCTGCGCCAGGGTGACGGCATTGTCGCCGCCGGCCCCGACCGCAGCCAGCAAGTTCACGTCGAGCAGGCCCAGAATGGCCTGCCGTACCTGCGCGTCCTCAAGTGCGGGCCGCTGTGCGCGCAGCGTTAGTTGCAGGACACGCGGTGTGACAATCCGCGCCGTCCGTACATCGGGGATCGCGGACAGCTGCGCAAACGCCGCTGCGCCACCGTGCACCTGGGCGACCTGGGTGTCGCCGTTTCGAATCGAGTCGGCCAGCGCCGCGGGCGAGCCGCCGCGGCGGAACAGAATCAGACCGGGCCTGGCGGGTTTGCCCCAGTACCTGTCGTTGCGTGCCAGCAGGATCTCGTCACGTTGCGGATCGATGCTCTCAACTCGGAAC
>CAXMSM010000315.1:0-4682 GCA_964195655.1 uncultured Gammaproteobacteria bacterium
CGCTTGACCTCCGAGTCACTCGCGCCGGTGCGCACGCCGAGCATCCCAAAATAATCGCGTGCCACGCTTAAACCTTTCTCAGCCGCCGATCCGATCGAAACGATCACGGATCAGCGGCTCCCTAAGACCTCGCCAATATAGAGAGCAACCGCGGCGACGTTAGCGATAGTTCCCGGATAGTCCATCCGTGTGGGACCCACCACGCCCATGCCACCGAACACCTTGCCCGAGCTGCCGTAGACAGTACTAACCACCGAGGTGCCCAACATCTGCTCGGCTTCGGTTTCGTGACCGATGCGTACGGTGACCTTGCCCGCCTCCTGCTGCGCGGCGAGCAGCCGCAGCACCACGACCTGCTCCTCAAGCGCCTCCAACACCGATCGCAGGGACCCCCAGAAATCGGCAGTGTTGCGCGTCAGGTTAGCGGTACCGCCCAGTAGCAACCGCTCCTCGCTGTGTTCGACCAGCGACTCGACCAGCACGGTCGCCGACCTGCCGACCGCGTCGGCGAGGCCGCCCTCACCGTTGATGTGTGATGCCAGGTCTGAGACCGCAACCGTCGCGGCGGCCAGTGGCTTACCCTCCAGCGCCTGCCCGAGCAGGTCGCGAAGTTGAGAGAGCTCGATGTCGTCGATCCCGTCGCCCAGTTCGACGATCCGCTGGTCGACCCGGCCGGAGTCGGTGATCACCACTAAGAGCAACCGCGCCGGCGTGAGCGCCACCACCTCCAGATGTCGGACCGACGAGGTCGACAGCGTTGGGTACTGCACGATCGCGACCTGACGGGTCAGCTGGGCCAGCAGCCGCACCGCGCGGCGCAGCACGTCGTCGAGATCGACGCCGGTCTCCAGGAACGTCAGGATCGCGCTCCGTTCGGCGCTCGACATCGGTTTGACGTTGTCGAGTCGATCGACGAACTCGCGATACCCCTTCTCGGTGGGCACCCTCCCGGAGCTGGTGTGCGGCTGGGCGATGTATCCGTCGGCCTCCAGGACCGCCATGTCGTTGCGCACGGTGGCGCTCGATACGCCGAGGTTGTGACGCTCGACGATCGACTTGGAACCGATGGGCTCCTGGGTGGCGACGAAGTCGGCGACGATGGCGCGCAACACCTCGAATCGACGATCGTCAGAGCTACCCACCGTTCACCCGCCTCTCGTGCGCTTCTGAGTCGCGGTTCAGTTTACGGTGACCAGCGGCTAGTTCATCGACAGAGCAACGCGACTCGCCCAGCGAGCGCGGGTTAATCTTCAAAGGAGTCCGTGATGGCAGACCGTACCCTGCCCACGGGCTGTCACATCGGCAGTGGGCTCGGATCCCGCCCCGCCAGATTCGCCTCGACGAGTTGGTGATGACGACCACCGTCCTCGCCCTGGACCGGCTGCTATCGGAGGATTCGACCTTCTACGGCGATCTGTTCCCGCACGCGGTCAGGTGGCGCGGCGACGTCTACCTCGAAGACGGCCTGCACCGGGCCGTGCGCGCGGCGTTGCGCAACAGAACGGTCCTGCACGCACGGGTGTTCGACATGGATATGCCGCTTCCCCACCCCCATCTGATTCGGGCAAGCGCCCATGTCTGTCCGGCGCCTGGCGCCCCGCCCCTCGACGCGGTATGGGTAGAGGCATGGAGCTATCAGGTGTTGGTCTGTGGAGTTCGCAGTTGCGCTACGGCAACCCGGCCGAAGCGGCCGAAGCCGCTGCCGAACTCGACGAACTGGGTTTCACAGCGCTATGGATTCCCGACGTCGGCGGGCCTGTCCTCGATTCGGTGGACAACCTGCTGTCTGCCACGAAGCAGACGGTAATCGCCACCGGCATCCTCAACCTCTGGATGCACGAGCCATCGGAGGTGGCCGCACGCTACGCCAACCTGACCGAGACCCATGGCGAACGTTTCCTGCTCGGTATCGGGGTAAGCCATGCACCGCTGATCGATTCGAAGGAGCCGGGACGCTACCGCAAGCCGTTGGCCGCCACGAAGGCTTTTCTTGATGGGATCGACAGTGCACCCCGGCCTGTCCCCACCGCCAACCGCGTGCTGGCTGCACTCGGACCGAAGATGCTCCAGCTGTCGGCGTCCCGAGCGCGCGGCGCGCATCCCTACCTGACGACACCCGGGCACACGCACACCGCTCGCGAGGTTCTCGGCGACGGCCCGCTGCTACTCCCCGAACAGACCGTGCTGTTCGCCGAGGATAGAGAACAGGCGCGAGAAATCGGGAGTGATTGGCTGCGTTCGTATCTGGGGCTGCCGAACTACGCCAACAACCTGCTGCGGTCGGGGTTCACCGAGGACGATCTGATCTCGGTCAGCGACCGACTGTTCGACGCGATCATCGCCTGGGGTGACGAAGAGGCTGTGCGCCGCCGCGTCGAGGAACATCGGGCAGCAGGCGCCGACCACGTCTGCGTTCAGGTGATCACCGCCGATCCGCCTGAGTTCCCGCGCGAGGAGTGGCGTCGTCTGGCAGCGGCGCTGCTGTAGCCGCGTCAGCCGAGCAGATCCCGCACTACTGCGTCCGCGAGCAGTCTGCCGCGGTCGGTGAGCACCAACCGGTCGCCCTCGCGGCGCAGCAACCCGGCGTCGACCATTCGCGCAGCCTGGTCGCGCTCGGCCCCCGACAACACCGCTACGGGCAGCCCGGAGCGCAGCCGCACCCCCAACATCACGTCCTCTGTGTGCGAAATCTCGGCGTCCAGCTGTTCGAAACCGGCGACCGGCAACGCGCCCCCGGCGAGCGCTTCGGCGTAGGCGTTGGGGTGTTTGACATTCCACCACCTGGTGGAGCCGATGTAACCGTGTGCGCCGGGGCCGGCGCCCCACCATTGCCCGCCGTCCCAGTAACCGACGTTGTGCCGGCACTGCCCGCCGGGGCGAGCCCAGTTCGACACCTCGTACCAGTCGAAGCCGGCATCGGCCAGGCAACGGTCGAGCAGTTCATAGCGTCGGGCCAGCACGTCGTCGTCCGGGGCGGGCATTTCACCGCGGCGCACCCGCCGGGCCAGCGCAGTACCGTCCTCGACGATCAAGGCGTACGCCGAGAGATGATCCACACCGGCCTCAATAGCCGAGCTGGCTGACTTCACCAGATCATCATCGGTCTCCCCCGGCGTTCCGTAGATGAGGTCGATACTGACGTGCTCGAAGCCCTCGACGCGGGCTTCCCGCGCAGCATCAAGTGCCCTACCGGGTGAATGCACACGGTCCAGCGCCGCGAGCACGTGCGGTGCCGTCGACTGCATTCCCAATGACACCCGGGTGAACCCGGCGGCGCGCAGCCGAGCGAAGAATTCCGGTGACGTCGATTCCGGATTGGCCTCGGTGGTGACCTCGACTCCGGGCGAGAGCGTGAAATGGTCGCGGATCGCATCCAGTACGGACCTGAGCCCGACCGCTCCCAGCAGCGAGGGCGTGCCGCCACCGACGAACACGGTCTGCACCGGTGGCGCGCCACCGAGGTGGGTCGCAGCCAAGCGGAGTTCGATCCGCAGCGCAGCCAGCCAGCCCTCCGGGGTGCTCCCACCGGCCAACTCGGCCGGGGTATAGGTGTTGAAGTCGCAGTACCCACACCGCGTCGCACAGAACGGCACGTGGACGTAGATCCCAAATGGACGCGATGGGCGACCGATACCGGCCGCCAGCCCCGGTAGCGTCATCTCCGTCCGGACCGTCACGCAAGCCAGTCTCCCAGAGCGCACGTTCGCTCCTTGTGAGCGCGATTTTTCCCCAGTTAGGGCCGGTGCCCGGATTCGTGGCACAATTGGGGCCGTGACTGCAGCCCACAGCCTCCCCCGCCGGGTACCGCTGGTAGTGCGCCGCCATGTCGACTTCAAGCGCGTTTGCACCTGTTGCTGTCTGCCTTGACCCCGTAGTTCGGAAACTGCCCGCACCATTTCAGCTGGCCGCCGGATCTGCGCCGCCGGACAGTCACCGGTGAGAATGCGCGATCTTCAACGCTGGCTCCGACAAGGAGCACGACCCAATGACCACCGCACAGACCCCGCCGGCCAGCAAAGCCAAGCCCGTCAGGCCTCCGCGCGAAGAAGGTCAGTGGGCGCTCGGCTCCCGCGATCCGCTTAACGCTAACGAGCAGTTCAAAAAGGATGATGACGCGCTCAACGTGCGCGACCGCATCATCAACACCTACTCCCGCGATGGCTTCGACAGCATCGACATGAACGATCTGCGTGGCCGGTTCCGTTGGATGGGCCTCTACACCCAGCGCAGGCCGGGCTACGACGGAACCTGGACCGGTGACGAGAACACCGACATGCTTGAGGACACCTATTTCATGCTGCGGGTGCGCAGCGACGGCGGTGCCCTCACCGCGGCGGCGCTGCGCACGCTGGGCGAGATCTCGACCGAGTTCGCCCGGGATACTGCCGACATCTCCGACCGGCAGAACGTCCAGTACCACTGGATCCGGATCGAAGACATGCCCGAGATCTGGCGCCGCCTCGACGATGTCGGTTTGCAGACCACCGAGGCGTGCGGCGACTGCCCCCGCGTCGTGCTGGGTTCGCCGTTGGCAGGCGAGTCGCTGGACGAGGTGATCGATGGCACCTGGGCGGTAAACGAGATTGTCAGGCGCTATATCGGCCAGCCGGAGTTCTCCAACCTGCCACGCAAGTTCAAGACCGCGATCTCGGGCTTACAAGACGTCGTGCATGAGATCAATG
>CAXMSM010000316.1:0-5379 GCA_964195655.1 uncultured Gammaproteobacteria bacterium
CTTTTTCGTGCGCGGAGCTCAGCGGCGCGTGCTCAGCGCTCAGCGGCGCGTGCTCAGCGCTCAGCGGCGCGTGCGTGAAGTTATCGTCACGCTCGCGCCCCACCGTGCCAATGGCTTCACGTTCGGTCGCGGGCTATCGGATTACGCGGGCTATCGGATTATCCGAGCGCGACTATCCGAGCGGTACGCAGTCGTCGCCGCAGCCGGATGCCGTGGGAACCGCGGGCGTGGCCGACCGGTGCAGCACCGCACTGGTCGGCTCGACGGTGAACACGTCGTCGGCGATATTCGCCACCCCGTCGACTATCAGCGTGTATCCGCCCGGTTCGCGCGGCGGCCAAACCAGCGTGACGACGGCATGCCTGGTCGCATTCGTGCGGGTGCTGTTGCCGACCGAGCCGATGCCGAACATGCCGTTGGCGAGTGCCGGATCGACCGCGACGGTGTGTGCCCGGTAGTCGTCACTGACTGTGACCAGATAGGCGTATCCGAAATCGGCCAGCGCAGCTGCCAACTGATCGAGGTCCACCTTGACGCTCACAGCGATGACTCCGGGGCTGGTTTGCGGCCCCTGATGAGTCTGCCGGGAAGGGAGTCGGTGGGTACCCCGTTCTCGGCGATCACCTCGCCGGAGACGATGGTGGCGACATAGCCGTCGGCGGTCTGGTCCAGCCGGCGACCACCTGCCGGTAGGTCGTGGGCGATTACCGGCTTGTGCAGGGTCAGCGCGGCGTGGTCGATGACGTTGAGGTCGGCCTTGTAACCGACGGCGATGCGGCCGCGGTCGGCAAGGCCCGCCACCCGGGCGGGTGCTGACGTTAGCTCGTGCACAGCCTCGGCGACAGTCAGGCGGCCCGACGCGCGATCCCGCGCCCAGTACGCCAGCATGTACGTGGGAAAGCTTGCATCGCAAATCATTCCGTAATGTGCTCCGCCGTCGCCCAATCCGAGCACAACATCCTCACGCCGCATCAATTCGGCCACGGTGTCCAGCGACGCGTCGCGGAAGTTGGCCAGCGTGATGAGCAGCATCGCATGACCGTCGTCGTCGAGTACGCGGTCGTACGCCTCTTCGAGTGGACTCACCCCCCGGGCTTGGGCGCGTGCGGCGATGCTCTGCGACGGGTCAGGTTCGTAGTTCGGCGGATCATCGAGTGGGAACATCCAGTTCCAGGCCTGGGTGGCGAACATCAGCGGATGTCCGTCGCTGGCCGGCTTGTCGGTGATAATACGTTCTCGCACTTCGGGTTTACGCATCTCTGCGACGCGCTCGGCCAACGGCAAGTGGGCGATCTCCCGGTAGCTTGGGTAGAGCACGAACGGGTTTCCGGACAACTCAAGGCCGATCACCAGGCCGATGGGGCGCGGAAAGATCTGTGCAGTCACGCGTGGACCCGCTGCTCCAGCGTCTTGATTAGCCTTTTCGACCATGGCGAGCGCGTTGACGTAGAACGGGTCGCCCACGTTGCCGATCGCGAGGGTGAAGGTCACCGGCAGGCCCACGTCTTCGGCTACGTCGAACACCGTCTTCAGCGCGGGCTCGTAGTCGCCGGCGACGAGGTCGGGTACGAATTGGAGCAGGCCGCCGCCACTGTCCTTGATCCCTTGGGCGACCGCTTCGAATTCGGCGTGGGCTGCGCCGTAACTCGGTATCGGATGGCCACTTTCGCTCTTGTGTAAGGTCAGCTGAGACGACGCAAAGCCCAGGGCGCCGACCTGTATCGCCTCAGCGGCGAGCTTGCGCATGAGCGCCAGGTCCTCTGCTGTGGCGGCTTCCCGCTCAACGCCCCGTTGGCCCATCACATAGACGCGCAGCGGCGAGTGCGGCAGGAAGGCTGCGACGTCGATGTCTCTCGAGCGGCCGTCGAGTGCGTCGAGGAACTCGGGGAACGTCTCCCATGTCCACGGGAGGCCGTCGACCATGACGACGCCAGGGATGTCCTCGACGCCGGCCATCACGTCGACAAGCGTCTCGTGATCCTCGGCCCGGCACGGCGCGAAGCCGACACCACAGTTGCCCATCACCGCAGTGGTCACGCCGTGAGCTGAAGACGGGGTCATGCGGTCCGACCAGATGGCCTGACCGTCGTAGTGGGTGTGTAGATCGACGAAGCCGGGTGTGACGAGCAGACCGGTGGCGTCGATCTCGCGGGCGCCCGCCGCGTCGCGAGGTCGCTCGGCGGTGTCGATGGCTTGGTCTGCACGTACGACGGCGACGATGACGCCGTCGCGTACGGCCACGTCACCGACGAAGGGCGCGCCCCCGAGACCGTCGACGATGGTTCCGCTTCGAATCACGAGTTCGAATGTCATGTCACGAATGTACGGTGAGGTCGTGATCGACATTTTCGAATTCAACGGTGCCGGCGTGCATGGTTGACTCCGACGCCAACGCGTCCGCGGCCCACGAGCTGCTGCGCGACTCGTTCACCCGCCTGATCGAGCACGTGGACGATCTGACCGACGGACTTACCGACGCGCTGGCCTACTACCGCCCGACTCCCGAAGCCAACACGATCGCCTGGCTGATCTGGCACAGTGCCCGCATCCAGGACGCGCAATTGTGCGACATGGCAGGCATCGAGCAGGTGTGGTTCCGCGACGGTTGGGTGGACCGGTTCGCGCTTGATCTGCCGCGCGACACCCACGGCTACGGTCACACTCCAGAAGAAGTGGCCAAGGTGCGCGCATCGGCAGAGTTGCTTGCCGGCTACTACCGCGGAGTGCACAAGGTGTCACTGGCGTACATCGCCTCGATATCGCCCGACGAACTCGCCAGGGTCGTGGACGAGGGGTGGACCCCACCCGTGACCACGAGCGCGCGGCTGGTCAGCATCATCGATGACGCCGCACAGCATCTCGGACAAGCGGCTTACCTCAGGGGTATTGCCAGCTGAGTCAGTCGCGGGTTGTCCGATGGTGCGACGCAGACTTGACACCTGTCAACCCTGCTACCGGGGGAATCGCAAGACTGGTTAGCATGGGCTTATGACCGCGACGCCCGATGTGGAACTGCCCAGCCCGTTCACCGGCACTGGCACCATCAAGAACCCGGCGACCGGGTCCATTGCCGGTGAGGTGCGCTGGACCGACCCTTCCGACGTGCCCCGCATCGCGGCGAGCCTGCGCACCGCACAGACGGAATGGGAGGCGCGTGGCCCTAAAGGGCGCGCGAAGGTACTGGCCCGCTACACAGTGTGGCTCGGCGAGCACCGCGCCGAGATCGAGAAACTGCTGATGGACGAGACCGGCAAGTCCGCGGTGGACGCCGCCCAGGAAGTGCCCCTGATCATCATGATCGCCTCCTACTACATCAAGACGATGGAGAAGGCGCTCGCCCCGGAATCCCGCCCGGCGTCGCTGCCGTTCCTGGCGATCAAGAAGATCACCGTGCTCTACCGACCCCGTCCGGTCACCGGCATCATCGCACCGTGGAACTACCCGGTCGCCAACGCACTGATGGATGCAATCGCCGCGCTCGCCGCGGGCTGCGCGGTGCTGCTGAAGCCGTCCGAGCGCACGCCGCTGACGGCGGAACTGCTGCTGCGCGGTTGGCTGGATTCGGGCGCACCCGAGGTGCTGGCGCTGGCGCAGGGCGCACGCGAGGTGTCCGAGGCTGTTATCGACAACTCCGACTTCATTCAGTTCACCGGATCGAGTGCGACTGGCGTCAAAGTGATGGAGCGCGCCGCGCGCCGGCTGACACCGGTAAGCCTGGAGCTCGGCGGCAAAGACCCGATGATCGTGCTGGAGGACGCCGACGTCGACCTGGCCGCACACGCCGCGGTGTGGGGCGCGATGTTCAATGCGGGACAAACCTGCGTGTCGGTCGAGCGGGTCTATGTGCTCGAGTCGGTGTACGACCAGTTTGTCGCGGCGGTGGTGCGCGACGTGGAGAAGCTCAAGACCGGCGTGGGCGAGGGCTTCGACTTCGGTGCGATGATTGACGAGCGTCAGGTGGCTGTCACCGAGCGCCATGTCCGTGAGGCACTGGCCGCGGGTGCGACGGCACTGACCGGCGGTGAGCGTCCCGCGGGTTCAGGCAATTTCTACCCGCCGACGGTGCTGGTCGACGTGGATCATTCGATGGCATGCATGACCGAGGAGACGTTCGGCCCGACGTTGCCGATTATGAAGGTCGCCAGCGTTGATGAAGCGATCTGGCTGGCCAACGATAGCCGGTACGGACTGTCGGCTGCAGTGTTTTCCCGTGATATAGAACGTGCTAAAGCCGTTGCAGTGCAATTGGATTGCGGTGCCGTCAATGTCAACGACGTGATCTCCAACCTGATGTGCACAACCGCTCCGATGGGTGGATGGAAGGCGTCGGGCATGGGCGTGCGCTTTGGTGCCGCCGAGGGCCTGCGCAAGTTCTGTCGTCAGGAAGTGGTGGTGACACCACGTACAAACGTCGGCGCCGGAGGCAACTACTACAACAATTCTCACAAGGCCCTCAATCGGATGAACACGCTGATGACCAAGCTCGCCTTGATCGGGCCGCGGCGCGGGGCGAAATAGCCCCAGTCGTTCATCGGGCGTCCGGCAAGGAGGACCTGTGCGGTTTCTGGGCGCGGTGGTGCTGTGGCTCGCCACGACAGTTGTGCTGGCAGTTGCGGTACCCGCGGTGTGGGCGCAACTGAGCGTCGTCGACGAGGGTGGCTATGCCGCGTTGGCGACGACGGCTGCCCAGGATCAGCGACTTCAAGATGCGATGGCCGGCGAACTCACGACCCAGGTGATCGCACTGGGCGCCGACAACGGATACACGCTGAACCCTCAACTGGTCCAACAGGTCGCGGTCACCTACACCCGCAACAGCGGATTCCCCGGGCAGTTCGCGCAGGCGAACCGGATCGCACACCGGTGGATGTTCACCGGTGCGGTTCCCAGCGGTAACTCCACAGAGGAGTGGCTCATCGATGTCGCGCCTATGCTGTTGGATCGGTCCTTCGCTGCCACTCTCGGCAACCTCGACCTGCAGGTACCTCAGACGATGACGGTGCCGATCACCGTAAACACACCCGAACTGCAGCCGGGAAAGCTGCGGTGGGTGGCGACGTGGGGTCCGTGGGTTAGTGGTGCAGCGGCAGTGATGGCTGCGATTCTTGCCCTGCTGACCCTCGCGGCAGCCCGCTCGCGAGGCAAAGCGCTTACCGCTCTGGGTGTTTCGGCCCTACTTGTGGGTGCGGCGGGGTGGGCCGGAATCGAGGTTGGCCGCCCGCACGTCGTCGGCGCACTGAATCGCACAACCGGTGATCTCCAGACCGTCGCTGAAGTCATGGTGGCCCACGCCGAGGACAGTCTGCATCTGTGGCTCAACATCACGCTGATCGCAGGCGCCGGGCTCGTGGTGCTCGGGGCCATCGCGGCCGGGATCGG
>CAXMSM010000317.1:0-7629 GCA_964195655.1 uncultured Gammaproteobacteria bacterium
GCGGGGAGTTCATTCGCAAGGCCAAGGAGCGCAAGCGCGATTACACCGTTGATTGGGTGCATCTCAAGCTCAACGACCAGGCCCAACGAACCGTGTTGTGCAAGGACCCGTTCCGATCTGTCGACGAGCGGGTCAACCGACTTATCGCGAGCATGTGATCAGACGCGCCGCATCAGCCGTTCGACGGATCCTCGAAGCCCCTTAAGCTCTATCCCGTGGGGACCTCGAAAGTTGAACGGCTGATGAACCTTGTCATCGCGTTGCTGTCCACGCGCTCGTTCATCACCGCCGACCGGATCCGAGAAATAGTGTCCGGGTACTCCGACGGGGCCAGTGACGAGGCGTTTTCACGCATGTTCGAGCGTGACAAGAATGAATTGCGCGATCTGGGTATCCCGTTGGAGACCGGGCGGGTGTCGCAGACGAATACGATCGAAGGCTATCGCATCAGCCGTGACGCCTATGCGCTTCCCGCGGTCGAGTTGACTGCCGACGAGGCGGCCGCAGTGGCGGTCGCGACCCAGCTGTGGGAGTCACCAGAACTCATCACCGCGACTCAGGGCGCGTTGCTGAAGTTGCGGGCGGCCGGCATAGATATTGAAGCCGTCGACGGCGACGTGACGATCACCTCGACTGCCGCGATGCCCGGACTGCGTGGTTCGGAAGGTGTCCTCGGAATCCTGTTGTCCGCCGTTGATTCCGGACACGTCGTGCAGTTCCCGCACCGTCCATCGAGAACTGAACGGTACGTCCTCCGCACGGTTGAGCCATGGGGAGTGGTTACCGAGCGAGGTCGCTGGTACCTGGTCGGACACGACCGCGACCGCGAGGCCGTTCGCACGTTCCGGCTCTCGCGGATCGGTGTCGAGGTGACTCCTGTCGGAGAGCCCGGCGCGGTCAGCAGGCCCGCGGAATTGAATCTGCGTGAAATCGTCGAACGGGTGGTCGGGGACTGGCCGACGGCCGGGCAGGCCAAAGTCTGGGTTGCTGACGGCCGGGCGACTGCCCTGCGTCGTCGGGCCACTGATGCGGTTTCGCGGACCCTGGGCGGACGAGCGGGAGAGGAGATCGCTCTGGACATCGACATGTTCGACCGGGTAGCGCGTGAGGTCGCGAGCTACGGAGCGGACGCGGTGGCGCTGGAGCCGGCCGCACTGCGCGAGGACGTCCTCGCCCGATTGCAAGCACAGGCCGGCGCATGACTTGCGAGCGAGTAGCGAAGGCGGATCGCGCATGACGAACGTCAGCACCCGGCTGGTGCGGTTGTTGAACATGGTGCCCTACTTCCAGGCCAACCCGAGGATCACCTACTCCGAGGCGGCCGCAGATCTCGGCGTCAGCGCCAATCAGCTCCGTGACGATCTCAACCAGCTGTGGATGTGTGGTCTGCCGGGATACGGACCGGGGGACCTGATCGACTTCGAGTTCTCCGGCGACACCATCGAAGTGACGTTCACCGCGGGGATCGACCACCCGCTCAAGCTGACGTCGCCGGAGGCCACGGGTGTGTTGGTGGCCCTCCGTGCGCTGCTTGATGTGCCGGGAGTGGTGGACCCGGAGGCGGCGCGCAGTGCGATCGCAAAGATCGAATTTGTGACGGGCCATGCTGGTCACAACTCTGAAGGCGCGGCCGCCGACGAGCCCGCGCCGGCAGAAAGTGAGGCGGCAGCGGCCGTACGGACCGCGGTCCGCGCCGACCGTGCGTTGGCGATTGACTACTACTCGGCATCACACGACACGCTGTCCAGTCGGGTGGTCGACCCGATTCGCATTGTTCTGGTTGCTGACCAGAGCTATATGGAGGCGTGGTGCCGATCGGCCGAGGGTGTGCGGCTGTTCCGACTCGACCGGATCGTCGAGGCGAGGGTGCTCGACGAGCCCTCGGCGCCACCGCCGCCGGCGGTCCAGGCAGGCCCGGACACGTCGCTGTTCGATCCCGATACCGCCGATCCATCCCTGCCGACTGCGACGCTTCTTGTCGAGCGATCGGCGGCATGGATGTTCGATTACTACCCACTTCGGTTGTTGCGGGAGTTCCCAGACGGTTCGTGCGAGGCGGCGATGACCTATGCCTCCGACCAGTGGATGGCGCGATTCGTTCTCGGATTCGGCTCAGCTGTGCGGGTGCGCGAGCCACAGCAGCTCGCCGCGCGCGTCCGGCAGTCCGCTGCGGCCGCACTGGACGCATATCGGGTCAGTACAAGCCGACCAGGCGGGTAGACCGACCAGGCGGGTAGACTCGACGCAGACGTCTGGAGGTAACTAAATTGGGTGGTCTACAACCCTGGCACTGGGTCATTGTCATCGCCGTGTTCGTGCTGCTGTTCGGCGCCAAGAAGCTCCCCGACGCTGCGCGCTCCCTGGGTAAGTCAATGCGCATCTTCAAGTCTGAAATCAAGGAGATGCAGTCGGAGTCTCAGTCCGACAAGCCGGCACAGCCGACCCAGATTGCTTCGGAGCGAGCGTCCGACTCCACTGACGGTGCGGCTACGCAGGCCAATCAGTCTTCGGATAAGCGCCCAGCCTGACCGGTCAACTCGATCCGCGGGCGCCGCGCTCGCGGCGTGACTTCGCGCCGGTGAGTAGCACTGCGCCGGTGAGTAGCACCTAGGCAACCTGAAGTGCAGATACCCGAATTCCTCAACAAGCTCGATCCCCGTCGTCGACGGTCACGGGTCAATCCTGATGGCACGATGTCGTTGGTCGATCACCTCACCGAACTGCGCGGCAGGCTGCTCACCGCGGCGTTCGCCGTCGTTGTGACGACGATCCTCGGGTTCATCTGGTTCAGCCACTCCGCGTTCGGAATGCCCAGCCTCGGAGATTGGCTGCGCGGGCCGTATTGCTCGCTACCGGAGTCTGCGCGCGCGACCATCGCCCCGGACGGCCAGTGCCGGCTGCTGGCTACTGGTCCGTTCGACCAGTTCATGTTGCGGCTGAAGGTGGGGCTGACGGCGGGTCTGGTCTTGGCCTGCCCGGTGTGGTTGTACCAGCTGTGGGCATTTATTACTCCGGGGCTCTACAACAAGGAGCGGCGCTTCGCGGTGGCGTTCGTAACCTTGGGCGCGACGATGTTCGTCGGAGGCGCCGTACTCGCGTACGTGGTGCTGTCGAAGGCGTTGGGCTTCCTGTTGACCGTCGGCAGCGACGTGCAGATCACCGCGCTGTCCGGCGATCAGTATTTCGGCTTTCTGATCAACCTGCTGTTGGTGTTCGGTATCAGCTTTGAATTCCCGCTGCTTATCGTCATGTTGAACCTCATCGGCGTCCTCACCTACGAGCGTCTGAAGGCCTGGCGTCGGGGCCTGATCATGGGACTGTTCATCTTCGCGGCGTTTGCCACGCCCGGATCGGATCCGTTCTCGATGTTGGCGCTGGCGCTCGCGCTGACCCTGTTGCTGGAAGTCGCCATCCAGATCGCGCGGTTGAACGATGGGCGAAAGGCCCGCCGTGCCCGGCTCAGTGAAGTGGCCGACGACGAGGTGGCGCCGATCGGCGACGTTGAGACCGTCGAAGTGCCGTCAGCGCCGCCCCCGCCGTCACGCCTCGTGGTCGATGACGACGCGACCTGAGCCGCCGGTGCCCGCCCTCGCCGAGGTCGCTGAACTCACTGAGTTCGCCTCGCAACTGCCGTTCACGCTGGATGGTTTCCAGCGCCGCGCCTGCGAGGCGATGGCGCAGGGCCACGGCGTGCTGGTGTGTGCGCCGACAGGCGCGGGCAAGACTGTCGTCGGTGAGTTCGCGGTGCACCTTGCGCTGGCTGCCGGACGGAAGTGTTTTTACACCACACCGATCAAGGCTCTGAGTAACCAGAAGCACAGCGACCTGGTGCGCCGCTACGGACCGCAACGCATCGGTCTGCTCACCGGTGATCAGGTGATCAACGGCGACGCCGATGTCGTGGTGATGACTACCGAAGTTCTTCGCAACATGCTCTACGCGGATTCTCCCGCATTGCAAGGGCTTTCCCATGTCGTGATGGACGAAGTGCACTTCTTGGCCGACCGCATGCGCGGCGCAGTCTGGGAAGAGGTGATTCTGCACCTCTCCGATGATGTCCGCCTGGTGAGCTTGTCCGCCACAGTAAGCAATGCCGAAGAATTCGGCGGCTGGATCCAGACGGTCCGCGGCGATACCACCGTCGTGGTCGACGAGCATCGCCCGGTGCCGCTGTGGCAGCACGTAATGGTCGGCAAGCGACTGCTCGACCTTTTTGACTACCGGGCGTCCGGGCCGGCCAACGGGAGCCGAGATCTGCGGGTAGACCCGGAGTTGTTGCGCCACATCGCCCATCGGCGCGAAGCCGACCGACTCTCGGACTGGCAGCCGCGAAGCCGGGGCAGGGCGGGTCGTCCGAGCCTGTACCGCACGCCTGGGCGCCCCGAGGTGATCGCTGCGCTCGAGCGCAGCGGATTGCTGCCGGCCATCACATTCATCTTCTCCCGGGCGGGATGCGATGCGGCGGTCAAGCAGTGCCGCCGTTCGTCTTTGCGACTGACCACCGACGACGAGCGCGGCCGAATCGCCGAGATCGTGGACCGTCGCACGGCCGGCCTCAACGATTCTGATCTGGTCGTTCTGGACTTCCACGAGTGGCGCGAGGCGCTGCTTCGCGGACTGGCTGCCCATCACGCGGGCATGTTGCCGGTCTTTCGTCACACCGTGGAGGAGTTGTTCACTGCCGGTCTAGTCAAAGCTGTATTCGCCACGGAGACACTGGCTCTGGGGATCAACATGCCGGCCCGCACGGTGGTGCTGGAGCGGCTGGTGAAGTTCAACGGCGAACAGCACATGCCGTTGACTCCGGGGGAGTACACGCAGCTCACCGGTCGCGCGGGGCGTCGCGGCATCGACGTCGAGGGCCATGGGGTGGTGTTGTGGACCCCCAACGAGAGCACCGCCGACCCGGCCGAGATCGCCGGGCTGGCGTCGACCCGAACGTTCCCGCTGCGCAGTTCGTTCGCGCCGACCTACAACATGACCATCAACCTGGTGCACCAAATGGGTCCCGAGCACGCGCACCAGCTCCTGGAACGATCCTTTGCGCAGTATCAAGCCGACCGGTCGGTCGTCGGTCTGGTGCGCGGTGTCGAGCGTGGAGAGCGCCTCCTTGGCGAGCTGGCCGCCGAACTCGGCGGATCCAATTCGGCGATCATCGACTACGTCCGGTTGCGGGCCCAGATCTCTCAGCGGGAGCGCGCCCAGTCCCGCGCGTCGCGGCTACAACGTCGCCAGGCAGCCAACGATGCGCTGACCGCGCTGCGCCGCGGCGACATCATCACGATCACCCACGGGCGCCGTGGCGGCCTGGCCGTCGTGCTTGAACCTGCGCGTGACGACGACGATCCAAGGCCGTTGGTGTTGTCCGAACACCGTTGGGCAGGCAGGATCTCATCAGCGGACTACTCGGGTGCCTCCGGGCCGACGGGCACGATGTCGCTGCCCAAACGGGTCGAGCATCGCAATCCGCGAGCGCGACGTGACCTGGCGTCGGCATTGCGGTCAGCTGCCGCCGGCGACGACGTGCCGTCGGCCCGTGGTCGCAGAAGCGGTCCGGCACCTGAGCGCGACATCGACCCCGAATTGCCCTCGCTGCGCGACCGGATGCGAGCTCACCGTGTTCACCACCTGCCTGACCGGGAAGACAAGGCACGTATCGCTGAGCGCTATCTCAAGATCGAGCGCGACAATGACCAACTGCGTAAGAAGATCGCAACGGCGACCAATTCGCTGGCACAGACCTTCGATCGGATTGTGGTGTTGCTCACCGAGCGTGGATTTATCGCCGACGGTGGGGATTCGCCGGGGTCGGAGGATAGCGACAGTACTGACAGTAGTACTGCCAACCCGAAGGTGACCGACGCCGGCAGGCTGCTTGCTCGCATCTACAGCGATAGCGACCTGCTGGTGGCCGAGTGTTTGCGCGCCGGTGTGTGGGATGGGCTGGACGCGGCCGAGCTCGCCGCGGCGCTGTCATCGGTGCTCTACGAGTCCCGTCGTGACGGACTCGGGGCAGCGGACGGCGCCGACGTGCCCAGTGGCCGGTTGCGCCGTGCGCTGAATCACACCCGCAGATTGTGGACCGAATTGCACGCCGATGAGCAGCGGCACCGAATCACGCAGAGCCGTGAACCCGATGACCGTTTTGTCGCTGCGATCCATAAGTGGGCGAATACCGGCGACTTGGCCTCGGCGTTGGCCGCCGCTGGCACTACAGCCAGCGGAGGTGTCGGATCATCGATGTCGGCGGGCGACTTCGTGAGGTGGTGCCGTCAGGTGCTGGACTTGGCCGACCAGGTCCGCAATGCCGCTCCATCACCGACGTTGCGTGCGACCGCGAAACGCGCCATCAACGACGTTCGGCGCGGCGTCGTAGCTGTTGATGCGGGGTAGTGTGTGGCAGCAGGCCAGAAACCGGCATATCAGCCGCGGACGACCAAGGAGAGAAATGAGCGGACCGCAGGGATCTGACCCGACGCAGCCGGAGGGCGAATCGCCCCCCAATCAGGGGTGGCAGCCGCCCACTCCAGGGTCTGAGCAGCCGCAAGCCCCGGGGGGCGAGCAGCCGCAAGCCCCAGGGGGCGAGCAGCCGCAAGCCCCAGGGGGCGAGCAGCCGCAAGCCCCGGGGGGCGAACAGCCGTCGTGGCAGCCGCCCGCGTATACGCCGCAGCAGTACCCGCAAGGCGATCAATACGGCCAGCAGCCTCCTGAATACAACCCCGCTGCCTACCCTCCGCCCGGTCAGTACGGGCAACCGACCGCTGCGTACGGCCAGCAGCCCGGCCAGCAGCCCGGCCAATACGGCCAGCAGCCCGGCTACGGCCAGCAGCCTGGCCAGCAGCCCGGCCAGCAGCCTGGCCAATACGGCCAGCAGCCGGGGCAGTACGGCCAGTACCCCGTCGGCGCATACCCTGCGACTGGTTCGGAGGAGGACTCCAAGCGTTCGCTGGCTGTCATCGGTGGCGTGGTTGGCTTGCTCGCCGCGGTCATCGTCGCAGTGGTACTCGTGCTGGGTTTCTGGAAACCAGGCTTCTTCGTGACGACCAAGCTGGATGTCAACGCTGCTCAGACAGGTGTTCAGCAGATCCTCACCGATGAGACAAACGGCTACGGCGCCAAGAACGTCAACGCCATCAAGTGCAACAACGGTGCGAGCCCCACGGTCAAGAAGGGGGACACCTTCAGCTGCGAGGTCAGCATCGATGGCACCAAACGTCAGGTGACCGTGACGTTCCAGGACGACAAGGGAACTTACGAGGTCGGTCGCCCGAAGTAATTGGACAGTTGGGTCAGCCGGGCAGGCCGTCGAGCGCTTTCTGTAGCCGTCCGACCGATGATGACGCGCCGTAGCGCTGCGCGAGTTCGGCGACCTTGCTAGGCCGCGCGGCCACCAACGGTAGTGTGTCGGTCTCCGTGGACATCGTGACCTCGGCGTTGGTCGCGACCCGCGCTACCGGTTCTGCCTTGTCGATGTAGTCAGTCGCGGCCAGCAGCTTGGCGCGATGCGCCTTGGTGAGTGCGGAACCCGGATCTTGGCTGGCGACCAGGATCTGCTCAAGCGAGCCGTGCTGCGCCAGCAGTTTCGCCGCGGTCTTCTCCCCGATGCCCGCCACGCCGGGAAGTCCATCG
>CAXMSM010000318.1:0-1895 GCA_964195655.1 uncultured Gammaproteobacteria bacterium
TGCCGTCCGACGGCGACGGAATGCAGGTCGAGAAACTGGCCGAGGTCATCAACCGCGTCACCGAATCAACGGGACGCGCGCCCAAGCTCATCTACACCGTGCCCGACCGGACAACCCGGGCGCCAGCTCGCACCGAGGTCAGTGGCGGTCACCGGGTAAACGGTGGCCGCAGCGGGTGCTGGCGCCTCCGGGGTGGGTGCGGGTGCCACCGGGGCGGTAGCCCGCGACGATGGCTCGGAAGGCGGCGGCGATGGCGTAGCAGATGACGGGGAAGCGGCACCCAGAGGTTGTGGCGCCGTGGTGCACTGCACCAGCACGGCAGCAGTTGCGATCAATTTCGCCAGGACGGCAACTGGATTCCTGGGGAGTGCCGATCGGCGGTGAGTTGTCACCGCTTGCTTCTACACCCACTCAATCGTCGCGGGCAAATGTGACGACGTGATCGACGACTGACCACTAAACGGTTTTCTTGGGTTCTCGACTTTGGCTGCAGCTCAGGCGCCGATGCAGGTCGTCACGTTCGCGGTGATTCTCGCGGCCGTTTCGGTGTCACCGACCCAGACCGCCTGCGCCGGGTGCGCGGCGCCCTGCCAAGCAAATGCTCTGGCACATGGGACTTCCTCTGTCATCACGGCTAGTTACGGATTCGCCGTGGGGACGTTGCCCTACTCGCTGGTGATCCGGCATTGTTTCGGTATGTCCGACGACGACCCCTGTTACGCCTCGATTTCGGAGCTTTCGCAGGCTTTCGCCAGTGGGGCTCTGTCACCGGCAGAAGTCACTCAGGCACACCTGGATCGAGTCGGCCGACTCAACCCCATGCTCAAGCCCTACACAACGGTGCTCGCGGAGAGCGCCCTCGCGGAGGCGAAGCGCGCCACCGAGGAGATCGCGGGTGGCGAACACCGTGGCCCCCTGCACGGTGTTCCAATTGCCGTGAAGGATCTGTGCTTCACCAAGGACGTTGCAACCACCGCCGGTATGAAGATCTACCGAGGTTTTCGGCCCTCCTACGACGCAACGGTGGTTTCTCGTCTGCGCGATGCCGGAGCGGTGCTATTGGGAAAACTGCATCTTTGCGAGGCTGCCGGTGCCGAGTACCACCCCGACTACCCAGCAGTCGTCAATCCGTGGAGTCCCAGCCACTGGGCCGGAGCATCCTCCAGCGGCTCCGCCGTCGCAACAGTTGCCGGGCTGTGCACGGCCAGCATCGGAACCGATACCGGCGGGTCGATCCGCACCCCGTGCACCATGAATGGAGCAACCGGTCTGAAGCCGACCTGGGGACGTGTCAGCGTCCACGGTGTATTCGCCATGGCGCCGTCGCTCGACACGATCGGACCGATAGCGCGAAGCGCCGAGGACGCCGGCCACGTACTGCAAGCCATCGCTGGACCAGACCCGAACGACCCGACTGCTGCCAGAGCCGAAGTCCCCGACTATCTGGCCGACCAACCCGAACTGCAGGCGGTACGGATCGGGTGGGACCCCAAGTCCCTCGAATCGGTTGATCCCGAAGTGGCGCAGGTGGTCAGCGACGCATTGAGAACGCTTGCCGACCTCGGCGCAGGCAGTCGCGAGGTGTCGCTGCCGTCAACAATTTCGCTGGCAGCTTCGTGGGGTACCTACGTGGGCTCCGAAGCCGCAGTCGTACACGAAAGGACCTTTCCGTCCCGATCAGCCGAATACGGACCAAGGTCACCAAAGGCCCCGGATCACGCTCTGCGGGAATCGCTATGGCCTACAAGCTGATCGACGCCGCACAAGCACGTTGGCGGGCCGTCAACGCACCACACCTGGTCGCCCTGGTCCGCGCCGGCGCCATCTTCCACAAGGGCAAACTGCTCGAACGCCCCATCGACATCACACCCACCGAACCCGGAAAATCAACCGAA
>CAXMSM010000319.1:0-4085 GCA_964195655.1 uncultured Gammaproteobacteria bacterium
CCCGAGGTGTCGGTCAGCTGACCTACAGTGACAGCGTGTTCGTCGCAACCGACGCGGGCGAAGACCGCGTGATCTACAGCGCCTCAGACCTCGCCGCCGCCGCGCGATGCGAGTACGCGCTACTGCGATCATTTGACGCCCGGCTCGGATGGGGTCCTGGGGTGTCGACCGACGACGAACTGCTAGCGCGCACGGCCCAACTCGGCAGCGGGCACGAGCAACGCCATCTCGACGATCTGCGGCAGCGGCCGGAGTTCGCCGATATCACTGTCATCGGCCGTCCGGACTACACCGTGGCGGGCCTGGCCGCCGCCGCCGCTCAGACCCTGCGTGCGATCGGGCGCAAGGCACCGGTGATCTACCAGGCCGCCATGTTCGACGGCCGGTTCGTCGGCTTCGCCGACTTCCTGATCCTGGAGAACTCCCCGGCCGGGCACCGCTACCGACTGCGTGACACGAAGCTGGCCCGCTCGGTCAAGGTCGAGGCGCTGCTCCAGTTGGCGGCCTACGCCCAGTCGCTCACCGACGCGGGCGTTCCGGTGGCACCCGAGGTGGACCTGCTCCTGGGCGATGGCACCGCCGTCAGCTACCCCATCGATGAACTGCTTCCGGTGTACCTGCCACGCCGGGCCGCCCTGCAACGTCTGCTCGACGGGCATCTTGCCGGTGGCGTACCCGCAGCTTGGGAGGACGAGAACCTCCGCGCCTGCTTCCGCTGCGCTGAATGCGAACAGCAGGTTCGCGCGGGTGACGATCTTCTACTGGTCGCCGGCATGCGGGTCAGCCAGCGCGCCCGCCTGATCGACGCAGGCATTACCACCGTGCACGAACTAGCCGGCCACAGCGACCCAGTCCCTGAACTGCCGGCCCGCGCCGTCACGACGCTCACCGCGCAGGCGCGACTTCAGATCGCCGACCGGGTGGACGGCAAGCCGCCGTATGACGTCGTCGATCCGCAGCCGCTGATGGTGTTGCCCGATGCCGACAAGGGCGATCTGTTCTTCGACTTCGAGGGCGATCCACTGTGGACCGCAGATGGCCGGGAATGGGGGCTGGAGTACCTGTGGGGGGTGCTGACAGCCGCCGGTGATTTTCACCCGTTCTGGGCGCACGACCGCACCGCCGAGCGGCGGGCGCTGACCGATTTCCTTGCCATGGTGCGCCAGCGGCGGCGGCGGTTTCCCGGTATGCACATCTACCACTACGCCGCCTACGAAAAGAGCGCTCTGCTCCGCCTGGCCGGTCGCTACGGCGTCGGCGAGAACGAGGTCGACTCCCTCCTGCGCGAAGGTGTGCTTGTCGACCTTTACCCATTGGTACGCAAAAGCATTCGAGTCGGAGCCGAAAATTACAGCATCAAATCACTGGAGCCCCTATACATGGGCGACGAGCTGCGCAGCGGCGAGGTGACCACCGCGGCCGCGTCGATCACCGAGTACGCCCGGTACTGCGAACTGCGGGAGACCGGGCAGGTCGACGAGGCCGCGACGGTGCTGAGGGAGATCGAGGAATACAACCGCTACGACTGCCGGTCTACTCGTAGGCTGCGCGACTGGCTGGTGGCGCGCGCCATCGAATCCGGGGTGCCGCCACGGGGCCCCGCTCCGGTAACCGACGACGCTGGGCAACCGGCGGTCCAGGTCGACCCTGTCGAGCGCAAGTTGTTCAGGTTCGCCGGAGACGGATGCGAGGCGCGTACTCCGGCCCAGACCGCTGTCGCAATGTTCGCGGCTGCCATGGGTTTTCACAAGCGCGAGGAAAAACCGTTCTGGTGGGGACACTTCGACCGCGTGAACAATCCAGTCGACGAATGGGCCGACAGCAGCGGCGCCTTCCTCTCCGAGGACCACGAGGTCGTTGCGGACTGGCACCAGCCGCCCCGAGCACGAAAACCCCAGCGGCACGTCCGGTTGTTCGGTGAGATCGCGACCGGGGAATTGACGCCGAAGATGTACGCGCTCTATGCCCCGCCCTCGCCCGCCGGCCTGAGTGACGATCCCCATCGACGGGCGTTCGCTTCAGTGACAGTGGTCGAATGCGACGACCCCGACACGCCCACGCAGGCACTCATCATCGAAAAGCAGCCCAAGGGCGGCGACACCTACCCCCAGGTGCCGTTCGCCCTCACCCCGAGTCAGCCGATCAGCACCAAACCGTTGCAAGAGTCCATCGCCCAGACCGCTGCTCTCGTTGCCGCTGGACTGCCGAGGCTGCCCGTCGACGCTGTAACCACGATCCTGATGCGCGAACCGCCGCGGACAAGATGCGGCCACCCCTTGCCCCGCAGCGAGACCGCGGACCACGTCGCTGATGACATCACCGCGGCCCTACTGGATCTCGACTCGTCCTACCTGGCAGTGCACGGACCACCGGGCACCGGCAAGACCTTCACTGCCGCCCGGGTGATCGCCACGCTGGTCAAGGCTCATGGTTGGCGTATCGGAGTGGTCGCCCAGTCACACGCCGTAGTCGAGAACCTGTTCGGGGACGTCATCCGCGCCGGGGTGGACCGCGCTGTGGTGGCCAAGAAACTCAATACCGTCAACGCGGGCTGGACCGAGATCGCCAATGCAGAGTTCGCCGCTTTCATCGCCCAGCACGACAGCTGTGTGGTCGGGGGAACGGCATGGGATTTCGCCAACGACAACAAGATTCCCGCCAACAGCCTGGATCTGCTGGTTGTCGAGGAGGCGGGACAGTTCAGCCTGGCCAACACCATCGCAGTGTCCCGAGCCGCCCGCAATCTACTGCTGCTGGGTGACCCCCAGCAGTTGCCACAGGTCAGACAGGGCACCCATCCAGAGCCCGTCGACGTCTCGGCCCTCGGCTGGCTCCTCGACGGGCACGACACGTTGCCGCCTGAACGCGGATACTTCCTGGACCGCTCCTACCGCATGCATCCCGAGGTGTGCAAGGCGGTCTCGCAACTGTCCTACGGCGGCCGACTGCGGTCCCATGAGTCACTCACCGCCGCTCGCCGACTCGACGGTGTCGCCGCAGGCGTACGGATGTTGACCGTTGACCATGACGGCAATGCGACGGAAAGCCCCGAGGAGGCGGCGGCAATCGTCGCGGAGGTCCGAGCTCTGATCGGCACGACGTGGACCGACGAGCACGGCACCCGGGCACTGACCGGAAAGGACGTACTTGTCGTCACCCCGTACAACGCCCAGGTCGTACTCGTCCGCGGCCGCCTGGACGCGGCGGGACTTACCGACGTGCGCGCGGGAACCGTCGACAAGTTCCAGGGACAACAGGCGCCTGTGGTGTTCGTCTCGATGACGGCGTCGTCCATCGACGAGGTACCTCACGGAATCGCGTTCCTACTCAACAGGAACCGGCTCAACGTTGCCGTGAGTCGGGCCAAATACCTCGCGGTGATCGTACGCTCCACACAGTTGACCGACTATCTGCCCGGCACCCCGGATCGACTCGTGGAGTTGGGGGCGTTTCTGGCGCTGGGCCCGTGTGCCACGACTGGCGTCACCAACACGTAATTGCAGCCCACGTAGCGTGCCAGTGCTGCGACAGGCGTCGAAGCCGCACTCCTCGTCGTGGGGCGTGCGCCATAGGTATGGCGTTCGTCGACACGCTGCTGGCCGAGACCAACCCGACCATCCTCCTGCTCAACGAGAACCACCAGCCCAGCGGTCACTCGAAAGCGGTGTATCCGCTCGTTCGTCCAAGCACCAGCCGTCGACGAATTACGATGTGAATTCCCACGCACTGGGCAACGACGGCTCGACAGACGCCGCCGGCTGGAACGAGCGATTCTTCGACCCACCGATCGGCTGCCCCATTTCCCGTCGGCGCGACCTCTGGGCGACAACACGTTTCGCACCCGCCACGGCGTGGAACACACAGCGACCGCGCGGCGACGAGTGGCCCATGCGACCTACCTGCGAACCACGGCCTAGCCCAGTCGCCCTGGGTAACGTAATTCGCCGACGTCTTCAACCGGGCGCGGGTCGAAGGATTCCGAGTCGTCGCTCATGCAGGGGAAGAAGGCCCATCGGAGTACGTGTGGCAGGCACTCGACAATCTGGGGGCCGAGCGGATCGACCATGGTGTCCGCGCCGTAGAAG
>CAXMSM010000320.1:0-4117 GCA_964195655.1 uncultured Gammaproteobacteria bacterium
AACCTTTGTCGCGTTGGCGTTATAGAATGTCACTATTTGTGGTTCCCGCCACGGTCATCGGCCCCTACGGTTGCGACTATGAACACTGACCATCTTGAATTGCTCATTAGCGATGAGTGGCGTGAAAAGTTGGCTGAAGTCATCTTGCCCAACGCCCTCAACGGAATTCGTCTAGGTGACGATGTACTCGAGATCGGCCCGGGGCCAGGTCTGACGACCGACCTGCTACGCGCTGACATCGTGGGCCTCACTGCAGTTGAACTCGATGCCGACCTTGCTTCCGATCTTGCAAGGCGGTTGGCCGGCACTAACGTGACGGTCATGCATGCAGATGCCGCAGCCTTGCCGTTCGATGACTGCCGCTTCACCGCCGTGGTGTCGTTCACGATGCTCCATCACGTTCCGATGGCGCCGCTGCAGGATCGTGTCTTCGCCGAAGTGGGTCGCGTGCTCCGGCCCGGGGGCCTGTTCGTCGCGACAGACAGCCTCGCCAGTGAGGACCTCGCCGCACTCCACGTCGGTGACATCTACAACCCGGTGGAACCAAACGGGCTGACCGACCGGCTGGCCGCGGCTGGGTTCGACGACGTCCGCGTGCAGTCCTATGTGGACCACTGGATGGTTCATGCACGCAAGACGGCAGCTGCAGTCAACTGAAACGCGAGAACAATTGGCCATGAGCAGCGGACAACATGAGCATCGGACAATAGGGCACGTGATGTCCCACCGCCACGGGGATGACGACGTGGATGGCGCTGCCAACGCTGTCCTGGAAATACTCCTGGACCCGGGCGGAACTGTCACCGCACACAGTCACCAGTCGACACAAATTGTCGCGCCACGCAGCGGACTTCTGGCGGTCACCACCCCCGCGGCAACGTGGATCATCTCCGGCCCGGCCCGGGCGATCATCATTCCCGCGGGGGTGGAACACAGTCATCGTGCGCATGTACGTAGTGCGGTGACCACGCTTCTGTTCAGCAGTGATTTCGCCGCTGCTCCGGACTGCCCGGAGCAGCCCGCCGCAGTGCAGTTGACTCCCCTGGCGCAGAACACCTTGCTCGCACTAGACGACAGCAACCGCCATCACGAGCAGCGACGGGCACTGGAATGCGTTCTGCAGCACGAGATTTTCAACGTAGAAAATCATCGACAAGGCGGTCCGCCACTGCCCACACCGAACGATCCCCGGCTACTGGCGATGCTCGACCTGATGCTGCGCGACCCAGCGAATCAGCACCAACTCGGTGAACTCGCCCGCCACGTCGGAGCAACCGAACGTACACTGCAACGTCTGATCTCATCAGAACTGGCCGTGACATTCACCCAGTGGCGGACCCTGATCCGCGTCCTGGTGTCGTTGGGCTCCCTCGCCGACGGCAGATCGGTAACCGCCACCGCACACCGATGCGGGTTCGCCTCGACAAGCGCCTACATCGCAGCGTTCCGGCGGATCATGCATCAAACCCCGGGGGCATACACCAATGCGGCAGCTTCACTATGAGGCTTCGGAACTGCGGCTGCCAAGGATTCAGTGCTGGGCACACGCGGCGATCAGCGCTGATAACTCATCTCGGCCATGTCGACGGCTTTCCGATTTCTTTGCGGCATCAAAGCGGCAATATCGTCCGGCCGCTCCCGGTTCAGCCCGTTGACAGAAAAGCCTGAAGCGCCGCGGAATAGTCGGTGATATCGGACGCACCCATCACTTCGCGAGCCGAATGCATTGCCAGCTGCGCCGTCCCGACGTCGACTGTCGGGATTCCGGTGCGCGCCGCGGTCATCGGCCCGATCGTCGATCCGCACGGCAGGTCGGCGCGATGCTCGTAGCGCTGCAGCGGCACACCCGCCTGCGCGCACGCCAACGCGAACGCCGCGGCCGTCCGGCCGTCGGTCGCGTAACGCAGGTTGGGCTGCACCTTGAGCACCGGACCCGCATTGACCTCAATCAGGTGGCCCGGTTCGTGGCGCTCCGGATAGTTGGGATGGGTGGCGTGGGCCATGTCCCCAGACGCCACCATCGACTCCGGCAGCCGCCGCAGGAAGTCCTCTCGCCCGCCTCCTGAAGCCAGCGTGATCCGTTCCAGCACCGTTGGCAGCAGTTCAGACTGGGCGCCGTGGGCAGACTGGGAGCCGACCTCCTCGTGGTCGAACAGCACCAGCACCGGGAGCGTTGCGCCCTCTGGGCCAGTGGCCAGGAACGCCTCCAGGCCCGCGTAGCAGGTCGCCTGGTTGTCCAGCCGCGGCGCGCTGACCAACTCGCCGTCGACACCGGCCAGCCGGGACGGGTTGACGTCGTGAGTCATCAGATCGAAGCCCAGTACGTCGGAGACGTCGACTCCAGCCTGCGATGCCACGAAGGCCAGGAACGACCGGGAGCCGCTGCCCACGCCCCAGACTGCGTTGACGTGTCGCTGCGGGTTCAGCTCGACGGCTTTGCGGTCCTCGGCGAGGTGGATCGCCAACTGGGGCACTCGCAGGACCGGCTCGTCGATCTTGATCAGGTGATGCGCGATACCCCCGCCGGAACCCCTCCCCGAGTCGCTCCGCTCCAGCCCGCCGGAACCCACCGAGAGCCTGCCGCTCACTCCCAGGTCGCGGTCCAGCCAGGAGTTCAGCCACGCTCCGCCGTAGGGCTGTAGCGCGACCACCTGCCACCCCGAGACGAATCGATCCGGGTGCTGCTTGACCCTCAGGTTGGGGCTGTCGGTGTGGGCTCCAACGATACGAAAAGGCATGTGAGGACCCGCTTCCGCAGAACGCCACGCGATCAGCGAGCCGGCTCGCACTACGAAGTGGTCACCCCCACCGGTCCACGGTCCGCTTTCGGACAGTTCGGTAAACCCGGCGGCGAGCAGGCGCTCCGCGGCGCTTCGGCATACATGGAACGGCGACGGCGAGGCGTCGATGAACTCGCACAGGCCTTCGGCGGACGCGGTAATCGACATGAAACCCATCCTTACCTGAATAGTCGGTGCGACGTGGAGATAGGGTCGTGTCGTGCCTCGTCCGCAACCTGTATTGACGCCGCTGACGCCGGCGGCGATCTTCCTGGTGGCGACCATCAATGAAGACCAGGGGGCGGCCGCGTCAGTGCACGAAGCCCTGTCCGGAATTAGCGGTCTGGTCCGCGCGGTCGGCTTCCGGGTTCCTGCCGCGCGGCTGAATCTAGTGGCCGGCATCGGTTCGAGTGCGTGGGACCGGTTGTTCGCGGGGCCGAGACCGGCCGAGCTGCGCGAATTCGTCGAGCTCAAGGGAGCGCGGCACCACGCCCCCTCGACCCCGGGCGATCTGCTGTTCCACATCAAGGGCGGTTCGCTGGATGTGTGCTTCGAGCTGGGCGGCCGGATCCTGGCCTCGATGGCGGGCGCCGTCACCGTCATCGATGAGGTTCATGGCTTCAAGTTTTTCGAGCAGCGCGATCTGCTCGGCTTCGTCGACGGCACCGAGAACCCGGACGGACCCGACGCGGTGACAGCGGCCCAGATTGGCGACAGCGACCCTGACTTCGCCGCAGCCAGCTATGTGCACGTGCAGCGCTACACCCACGACATGGCGGCGTGGAACGCACTGAGCGTCACCGAGCAGGAACTCGTCATCGGACGCACAAAACTGGAAGACATCGAACTCGACGACGCGGTCAAGCCCGCGAATTCGCACGTGGCGCTCAACACACTCACCGACGAAGACGGCAACGACCTCCAGATCGTGCGGGCCAACATGCCGTTCGGCACACTCGGCGGACCGTCCGGTGGCGAATCTGGCACGTACTACATCGCCTACGCCGCTGACCCTGACGTCACCGAGAAGATGTTGAGCAACATGTTCATCGGCGACCCGCCCGGCAACACCGACCGAATCCTGGACTTCTCGACCGCGAAGACAGGCACGCTGTTCTTCGTGCCGACCATCGACTTCCTGGACGACCCGCCGCCGAGTCCGACTGTGGCCCCTGATGACGGCAACACAGCGCTTGATGTACCCAAACACGGTCCTGTACCACCAATTTACGACGGCTCCCTGGCGATCGGCAGCTTGAAAGGACAACCGCAATGAACAACCTGTATCGGGAACTCGCACCGATCACCAACGAGGCCTGGGCCCAGATCGAGCAGGA
>CAXMSM010000321.1:0-2028 GCA_964195655.1 uncultured Gammaproteobacteria bacterium
ACCACTCGGGCGTCCCACAGCGGCCGCGTGCGGTCCAGAGGTTGCGCGTGTAAGTCGCCGATAAGAGCGGTCAGCTCTCGCATGGTGCCGGGCTGGGGCAGCCGCACATGGTGCAGGTGGTTGCGAATATCGAAGGCGGGGTCCTCAATCCAGGCGGGCTGGCCCAATCCGAAGGGTTTGGTGAGCAGGCTCTGCCGGAAAACAGGTATCGCGGCGGCGCGCTCTGCCAGCCGTCTCATGAGTGCCCGGGCGGTCAGCTCGCCACGCGCTGCCGGATCGAAAAATACGACGCCGAGAACGTGCGTGGGCATCACCGTAGTTTCGCCGTGCAGGGAGATACCGTCCAATCCGGTCAACCGATTCATCATCGTGCTCCATTCGCTTGTCTGGCTACCTCAATTAGACGCGTCAGAATGGGTCGCTGGCTGATTGACAGCACACTCCCAGCACAGTCACACGCGATTGCCGGTTCTAAATATGTTGCTGTCCAATCACTTTGTGGATCGACAAATCGGCTGTTGCCGGGCGGCGGCGAAAACAGATTTGTGAAAGTGCGGCAGCGGGTAGTGCTGCCATGGTGAACTCCTACATCCGTGAAGTGGAGGTTGGCGTGGTTATCACAGGGCAGGTCGTCACAGTCCTCGCTGCAGTGTTCTTCGCCGGAATGGGGGTGTACGCGCTCGCAACCCCAGCTCGTTTGGTTGCCCCCTTCGACATCAGTCTGGGTGGAGCGGCAGCGCGTGCCGAGGTGCGCGCGGTGTACGGCGGGTTCGGTCTCGCAATTGCCGCGATGCTTTGCGTCGCACTCACCGCACCGGACCTGCGGGCCGGTATCCTGATGACAGTCGCCGCCGCTTTGGTCGGGATGGCGTTAGGTCGCCTGGCGTCCGCTCTGGACGGCCGAACGGGTTTCTACCCCAACTGGTTCTACTTCCTCGTCGAGTCCGTCGCCGCGGTGGCACTGTTCTTAGTGGCCTGACGAGCAGCGTCAGGTGCCTCCCGCGATTGATAGATGACCCACCCGGGGGTGGTTGATTCGCGCGCCGCCTGTTGTAGCCTCGCTCCATGGAAATACTACGGTCCGTAGTTGTTCTGCTGCACATCGTCGGTTTTGCCGTCACCTTCGGAGCGTGGGTGGTTGAGGCGGCGGCGGGCCGGTTCCGCACGACCCGGGTCATGGACTATGGGCTGCTGGTGTCGCTACTCACCGGGCTTGCCCTCGCCGCGCCGTGGCCAGCCGGAATCGAACTCAACTACCCCAAGATCGGGATCAAGCTGGTGATCCTTGTGATCCTCGGCGGACTATTGGGCATGGGCGCCGCCCGGCAGAAGCGCACCGGGGATGCGGTGCCGCGCCCACTGTTCGTTGCGGTCGGCATTCTGGCATTTGCGGCCGCCGCGGTGGCGGTGGTGTGGTGACCCAGCCTTGGCTACTGCTCGCCGAGGCCCAACAACTCGGTCATTTG
Source organism: uncultured Gammaproteobacteria bacterium (assembly GCA_964195655.1). Classification (GTDB taxonomy): domain Bacteria; phylum Actinomycetota; class Actinomycetes; order Mycobacteriales; family Mycobacteriaceae; genus Mycobacterium. Next base: position 1,467 of record CAXMSM010000321.1, read on the forward strand.
GTGGTCGCGTCCTGCCGTGTAGCCGCCGTCCACGGCGATGGCCTGGCCGCTGACGAAGCTGGCCTCACCCGAGACAAGGAAAGTCGCGACGGCGGCGACCTCTTCGGGGCGCCCGAACCGGCGGAGCTTGTGCTCGTGGCGTAAGCCCTCGCGCGGTACTTCCATGCCGGGAAGCCCCAGGACTGAATCGAACAACGGGGTCTGAATGAAACCCGGGCAGATCGCGTTGACGCGGATTCCGCTGGGCCCGTAATCAATTGCCGCGTTCTTGGTGAGCAGCACCACCCCGCCCTTGGAGGCGTTGTATGCGCTGCCGCCCGCCGTTCCTTCGAGGCCTTCAATGCTGGACAGCGTGACGATCGAACCCCGCTCGCCATCGACCCGATCCTGGGCCATCATCTGGGTCAGCACGGCCCGCATCACAACGAAGGTGCCCTTGAGGTTGACATCGAGGACGCGGTCCCACTCCTCATCGGGTAGCAAGTGGATCGGGCCGCCGCCACCGACGCCGGCCGAATGGACCACGCCGTCGATCCGGCCCGCCGTATCGACAACCGCGGCG
>CAXMSM010000322.1:0-5038 GCA_964195655.1 uncultured Gammaproteobacteria bacterium
TCCTCGTCCGGAAATACTCCGTGGAACGTCAATACATCGGGTTTCGCGGCGATGATCTCCTCGACTGTGCCCGTCGCCGCTACCCCGTTGAGGGCCAGACCGGCGAGTTCGCCGGCATCCTTACCGATCTTGTCGGGTGAATAGCAGTGCACACCAACGAGTTCTAGATCCGGCTGGGTGGCGATCCGTTTGATCATCTCGGATCCCACGTTGCCGGTCGCGACCTGGAAGATCCTGATGGACGCGCTCATGGGATACCTTTCCGCCTGGGTCATTGGCTCAATTCTCATTGACTGAATTTTTGCGCAGTGGCGGCCAGTGCGGCGGCACTGCCACCCTTGCCATCGGGGTAGAACTTCATCGCCCACTCACGGATGGCGGTGAACCCCTTCAACTCCGAACTGGCCAGCGCCGGTGGATCGGAGTAGCGCTGGTGCGCCCATATGTGGATGTCTTGGCTGAACTGCCGAATGACCTCGCCGCCGAACTCGTTGGCCTTCGATTCGGCGCGTGCGGGGTCACGGGTGGCGGCCTCTCCGGTCGGCCGTCCGATGTACACCATGAACCGCACATCGGAAGTGGACTCGTCGACCGGGGTGATCGCGGAGATGGTGCGGTTGTCGACCATCCCCCAACTCTTGGTCACCGCGATGCCTAGTCCGCCGTTGATGGCTTCGACTCCACTGTTGACGTCCTCGATCTTCTGCCCGTCGTCGCCTTGGAACGTAATAGTGAAATCGACGTAGGAAACCGGGCCGTCGAAGTCGTGGCGGGTGAACACTGGAACGATCGGGGTGTTGTGTACGTACTTGAAGTGAGCGACATCCACACCGTTCTCCAACACGTACTGCGGATGCATCTCCAGCCTCGTTCGAAAAAGCCGTTGCTGCGGGTAGTAATCCGTGGAGCTGCTCCCGTCGTCGAAGTCGGCGAAGACGTCGGGGGCGTCGAAGAACGGATCACGGTTGTCGAGGTCGTGCCAGATGTACACCGAGTCGTTACGTTCAACCACCGGGTAGGTCGTAATGCGACGCCCGCGATTGGGTCGGTCCTCGTACGGGATACACACGTTGCGGCCCAGCTGATCCCACTGCCACCCGTGGAACGGGCACTGCAGCACCTCACCCTCGACGGTGCCGCCGTACCCGAGGTGCGCGCCAAGGTGTTCACAGTAGGCGTTCATCACGGTGAGCTGACCCGACTCCGCCCGCCAGGCGATCAGCTCTTGGCCGAGATAGCTCATCGTGTGAACCGCAGCGACATCGATCTCGTCGGACCAGGCGACTTGAAACCATCCTGTCGGCTTCATCGACAGAGGCGGCTTGGCCATCGAGAATCCCTTCGCGTCGGCCGAGGACAGCACGGAAAACAACTCCACGGCAGGAAAAAGCGCGATCAAGTGACCGTAGCTGAGCAAGACGCTAGCTTGTCAGGATTGGCACACGGGACGGTATGTTCAGACTTCCGAAAGGGGTAACTGTGGACATCTTCGAAGATTGGCTTCGGGGTGGAACGCACTTCACCTGGGCTTCGACGACGCCGGCCAACGCCGGGGCCGAGGTCGAGGTGTTCAGCCGCCGATGCGGCACCCCCGGCGCGCCGGCACTGATCTGCGTGCACGGCTTCCCGACGTCGAGCATCGACTACTACGCGCTGGTCCGTGAACTGGGTACCGAGTTCGACATCTTCACCCTCGACTTCCCCGGCTACGGGCTGTCCGGCAAGCCGCCGCAGCCCTACGTCTACTCGCTTTATGACGACGCGCGCCTGCTTGTTCACGCAATCAACAACATCTGGCAACTCGGCGAGTATCGAATGATCACTCACGACCGCGGGAGCAGCATCGGCATGATTGCGCTCGCGATGCTGGCGGATCAGGACGCCAACACCTTGCCGGCCGATGTATTCATGACGAACGCGAACATTTTCCTGCCGTTAGCGAATCTGACGGCGTTCCAGGTGGCGCTGCTGGATGAGGCTACCGGTCGGGCGACCGCGGCAGCCGCAACGCCGGACATGCTGGCGGCGGGCCTGGGGATGACCACGTTCATGCCGCGGCGCGGCCCGGAGGACCCCGAGATCATCGCTTTGGCAAAATGTTTCGCGCACAATGACGGAATCGCCGCGCTCCCCGACACCGTGAAGTATCTGCACGAGCGCGCCGCCGACGAGACCGGCTGGCTGGAAAGGCTCTCCGGGATCAACGTCAACACCACGTTGATCTGGGGCCTGCACGACGGAGTCGCTCCGCTGCGGGTCGCCAACCACGTCTGGCAGACCTATCTGAAGAACAAGCCCGGGCAGAGCCGTTACTGGGTGGTGCCCGGCGCTGATCACTATGTGCAGTGCGACGCGCCGAGCGAGGTGGCCCAGATCATCCGGCTGACCGCCGCGTCAACTTCGGTGAATGCCGGAGAGGGGGCTGCGATTGCCTTGCAGACAATCGGCGATCGGCCCGAAGGCTCGGTGCTCATCGATCAATCAGGCGGCGATAGTCGATGACGCCGCGGCGCCCATGATTCCGACTGAGTCGAACGCATCGCCGATCGCGTCGAGTTGCCCGGCATTAAATGCCAGAGCAGTGGCGGCGCTCAGCACGGCGGCGCGTCCATCGGTGAAGGTAGCGCCCGGGCTCAGCCGGTGTAGCGACTGGTAGAACAACCCGGACCACGTCTCGTCAGAAACACCGCTCGTGGCCTCCGCAGTCATCATCTGGTAGGCCGCGTGGCTGAAGATGGTGCTGTTGATGTGCTCACCGCCCTCATCACCCGAGCCGGTGTAGCGCGTCTCGTAGTGCGCGCGGTAGGCACCATGCGGTGTGACGATCGACCCCGGGTCGGCGAGATTGCGAAGGGCTCCATCACTGGAATCCTCACCGATCAGCCACCGGTCCGTGCCGGACTTCCCCTCGACCAACGCGCCAATAATGTCGGCGTAGGCCTCATTGAGGGCGCCTGACTCACCGTAATCGAGCACTGACCCCCCGTCACCGACGACGTAGCTCACCACCGCGTGGGTGAATTCGTGTCCGACAACGTCGAGCGCCGCTTGCAGGTACCCGCTGTCGCCGTACGCGAATTGCTGGATAGCGGGATCCCAGAACGCATTCGCATAGCCGCCGAATATCGCTGGAACTGTGCTGTACCGGATACTGACCACGATCGGGGCACCCGCCCCGTCAAAAGAGGTGCGGCCCAGAACGTCTTCATAGTAGTCGTAGACGACAGCGGTGTTGGCATGCGCGGAGACCGCACCCCTGTCCCAGCCGAACCAGCCAGGCTTGACCACTGAGCCGGGCAGGAAAGAGCGAGCCCATCCGAAAAGCGGGAACGAGGCTTTGTACGTTGTGATGTCTCGGGTGTCGTCGAACATTGTGTTACTGGTGAAGAAGAAGAAGACGCGGCTCGAGTCAACGGTGATGGTGCGCTCATCACCGCGCCAGTCGTTGGCCTGAACGATCGCGCTGGCATCCGCCACGTTCGAGATGGTGGCGATGATGTCGCCGGCGTCGGCCCCGTCGGCGTGGATCAGATAGGTCGCCCCAGGCCGCGACATGTCACCATTGTCCGGAAGCTGGACCACTACCTGCCAGGCGAGGCTGGGCGCTGAATCATCGTCAAGCGCGTAGACGATGAGCTGATCGGTGAATGTGCCTAGACCAAGAAAGGATTCGAGGGCGTCGGGGTCCGCGCCCCCCGTATAAGCGGTGCCGGCGATCAGGTGGATCTCGAAATCCTCGTCCACCGTCGCCGCGGGAGTCACGTCGAATCCCTGGGCCAGCCCGCGGTAGTTGTTGAACAGACTCGTGACCGCGCCGTCGGCGTCGGTCACGAGGATCAAGTCGCTTCCGAGTACTTCAATCCCGCCGATGGTTTCGCTGAGGCGGTAGAAGCTTTCTACCGAACTCCCGACCCCGGCATTTGCAACAGTGATGGCCGACGGGTCAGCGAAGCTGATGGCGGTGCCCAGCACGGGTGCGAGAGAATTCATCACCGCGGCGGCGTCGGCCGCCGTGGTCACTACCTGATCGGTGAAACGTCCATCGATGACGCTGACAGCACCCTTGGAGTTGGCGGTCACCTCGACACCGCCGCGTGACAGCAGATCGGCGAGGTCCATAGTTGTCGGATCATCGCGGCGGATGGGCGATGGTGTGACGACGATGGTCACCTTGGTTGGGCCGGTGATGCCGAGAAGTCCGAACAGTCCGTGGATGTGAAACGGGTTCCCGACGGTGTCGTCGATGGTGACGGTGAAACGGTCGCCGCGAAGCGACGCCCCGGGATCCGGGGTATAGGTGAAGTTGCCGAATGCGTCGACAACCACGCTGCCGTGCTCTGGCGCACCGGTAACCGCGTAGGCCAGGGCTGTGTCGTCGTAGTCGACGGCGTTGAGGCTCCCGGTGAGCGCACCGTCGGGGCCCGGCCCGGACATCGTCGCCTCGGCGGTGGGGCGCTGGTTGTTCAGCGTGTACTGCGTTTGCCGCACCGCCAGCCAAAGCGCCTGCACGAGCGCGGATGCCGGCACCACCGGAGTCGCCGGAGTCACCGGCCCGTTGGCCGCTGGGCTGAGCCCGACCCAGGTCAGCAAATCGGTCACCATACTGTTGACCGTGACGGGTCGCGTATCGATGAGGCTGGGCAGCATGGGTGCAATACGCGCAACAGCTGGAGCGGCCAGATCCATCGTCGCCGACACCGGTACTGCGATGGCCGGTAACACGTCATCCGACTCGACGACAGACGTGTCGGATGATGGCGTGTCGGTGACAGACGTGTCGACCTTCTCGGGTTCTACGACATCAGAACGCGACTGCCACTCCGAACTGCCCGGGCCGTCGACAACTGGTTCATCATCTAGCGTCGCCGGCTCCGAAGATTGCCTCGACCCACTGGGCACGTCGCCCTCGGCGCTGGACTCCGCCCGGTCGGCCTCCGCCGCAACTCCAGCGTCCGGATCGATTCCCTCGGTCTCGGTGACCCCCTCAGGATCGGTGACCCCCTCAAGATCGGCAGCCTCTAGGTCCGCTGTCTCTAGG
>CAXMSM010000323.1:0-4389 GCA_964195655.1 uncultured Gammaproteobacteria bacterium
TCAACGGCCTGTCCAACCGTGCTATCGCCACCAAGCTGGTCATCGGCGACGAAACCGTCAAGACGCATATAAGTTCCATCTACCGCAAGCTCGGTGTCAGCGACCGCACCGGCGCAGTGGCGACCGCATTGCGGGAAGGGATCTACCAATGAACTCTGTGTCGCGCCCATTACTGGCGGCCGACCGGGAACTTGCCCTGCTGCGGGAGCTCATCAAGGCCGCATCCAGCGGCCCCGGAGTCGAACCGCTGGCTGCCGCGGCGGCGCGGATCATCACCGAAGCCACCGAAAGCGACGTGTGTTTCGTCCACGTGCTCGACGACACCGAGCGGTCATTGACGTTGACGGGAGCGACGCCGCCATTCGACTCTGAGGTCGGCAAGATCAGGCTGCCACTGGGACGGGGCATCTCAGGCTGGGTGGCAAGCCACCGGGAACCGGTGGTGATCATTGCGGACAAGGAATCCGACCCGCGTTACTTGCCGTTCGAATCGCTGCGGGGCCGGGACTTCACCTCGATGGTGTCGGTGCCGATGGAGACGGCACCCGGCGGGCTGGTCGGGGTGCTCAACGTGCACACCGTGGCCCAACGCGAGTTCGACGATCGCGATGTTGAGCTGCTGCTGGTCATCGGCCGACTGATCGCCGGCGCCATGCACCAGGCACGCCTGCACCGCCAATTGGTGTTCCGCGAACGCGCGCACGAGCAGTTCGTCGAGCAGGTTATCGAGGCTCAGGAGCTCGAGCGGCGGCGGCTGGCCGGGGATATTCACGACGGCATTTCACAGCGCCTGGTAACGCTGTCCTACCGCCTCGATGCAGCCGCCCAGGCGGCGCAATCTGTTGATGACCGCGATGCACTGAACGAGCAGCTCGACCGAGCACGGGAGCTCGTCCAACTGACGCTCCAAGAGGCGCGTGGCGCCATCGGTGGCCTGCGCCCACCCGTGCTGGACGACCTCGGGTTGTCCGGTGGGCTGGCGAGCCTGGCGCGCTCGATCCCGCAGGTCGGCATCGAACTGGAGATTGAGGCAGATCTCGCTGAAACGCGGCTGCCCGACCACATCGAGCTCGCCATTTACCGCATCGCCCAGGAGTGTCTGCAGAACGTCGTCAAACATGCCAAGGCCACCCGCGCACAGCTGACGTTCGCCGTGGACCAGGGCGACCACGGCGAGGTTGCCAGGCTGGAGATCATGGACGACGGCGTCGGTTTCGACACCTTGGAGCATCCGCTGGGCGGCGACGAGATGGGCGGCTACTGCCTGTTGTCGATGGCCGAACGCGCCGAGATCGTCGGTGGCAGGCTCAATATCCGGTCGCGTCCTGGCGCCGGCACTGCGGTCACCGCCACGATCCCGGTCCCGTCAACTGAGATTCCCAGCGAAAAGTAGACGATGGTTACCCAGCCAGGGTGAGCACGAACACTGGGATCTGGAATCCGGTCTTGGATAGATACACCGCGTAGTCCGGCCATACCGTGATGGCCCGACTCCACCAGATGGCCTTCTCGTCGCCGAATACCTCGCGGGCGTCGTAGTCACTGGTGGCTGGGCCGTCCTGAAGCTCGACCCGCGGGTTCTTCTTGATGTTGTAGTACCAGACCGGGGGCTTGATAGACCCCACCGACGTCTCATCTTCGGCTACGGCGGCCGCCGTAGCCGAAGCGACGATCGCATACTGACCGTTGTTCTCGACCCTCATCAAAGGGGTCTTCCGAAGGTTTCCAGTCCTCGCTCCAACCGTCGTCAGAAGGATGACCGGCTTTCCGTCCAGCTCAGTGGCCTCGGTGCCACCGGATGCGACATACGCCTCGGCTTGTTCACGGGCGTAGTCGACTGGGCTGGGTACATAGTCACCTGAGAGCGGCACGGCGCCACCATAACCGTATTGCCCCGACGACAGTTAGAAATCGCCCGCGCTGCCGCGCAAGGTCTGAATCGACTCCGCAAGCGCGCGAGACTCCTTGTCGGACATTCCGATGTCGGCGAACACGTCATCATTCAACGTCGCGGTCGCGTCCTCGACCGTCGAACGGCCCAGCCCGGTGATCTGCACCAGCGTGGTGCGGCCGTCCGTCGGATGAGGCAGCCGCTCGACCAGCGCGTCGGATTCCAGCCGCCGGATCGCATGCGTGACGCTGGTGACGTGCACCTGCAGGCGATCTGAGGCTTTAGTGATCGGCAGCGCGCCGGTCCGGCTGAAGGCCAACAGCCGAAGCAACTCGAAGCGCGAGAAGCTCAGGCCGTAGGGACGCAGCGCGGCCTCGACGCGGGCGAGCAGGATCTGGTGTGCACGCATCACCGAGGTCACCGCGACCATGCCGTCGGCCACCTCACCCCAACCGGAGCGCTCCCAGTTGACGCGCGCCACCGCGATCGGGTCGCGCTTCGGTGACTCCACCTCAGCTCAACGGCGCGGTCAGTATCCGGGGACCGTCGTCGGTGACGGCGACAGTGTGCTCCCAGTGCGCGGCACGCGAGCCGTCGGCAGTCACCACAGTCCATCTGTCCTCAAGCACGACGGTCTTCGTCGTACCGAGGGTGAGCATGGGTTCGATGGCCAGCACCGAACCCGGTGCCAGATAGGGCCCACGCCCTGGGGAACCCTCGTTGGGCAGGAACGGATCCATGTGCATCTGCCGCCCGATTCCATGCCCGCCATAGCCCGCGACGATGCCGAACTTGCGGTCATAGCGCGCCTCGGCGGCTCGCGTGCCGAGTTCGATGGCGTGGGAGACGTCGGTCAGCCGGTTGCCCGGCACCATGGCCGCGATGCCGGCCTTCATCGACTCTTGAGTGGCACCGGAGAGCGCCTCGTCGACGGCGATAACCGCCTCGGTGCCGAAGGTGAACGCTGAGTCACCGTGCCACCCGTCGAGGATGGCACCGCAGTCGATCGAGACCAGGTCTCCGGCCGACAGCTTCTCGGTAGCCGACGGAATGCCGTGCACGACGCGATCGTTGACCGATGAGCAGATCGTGGCCGGGAAGCCATGGTAGCCCAGGAAAGACGGGACAGCGCCGCCGCCGCGGATCACCGACTCCGCGACCGCGTCAAGCTCGAGCGTGGATACACCGGGGGCGGCCGCCTGGTGCACCGCCTTGAGCGCCGCGGCGACCAACGCTCCCGCAGCGGCCATCGCGTCGAGTTCGCCGGCGCTGCGTTGGGCGACCACCCTGCGGCCGCGCAGAGAAATCACGGCAATTGCTAGCGGCCGAGCGCCTTGAGCGCGCGGGCGAACACCTCGTCGAGTTCGCCGACGGCGTCGGCGGTGACCAGCGTGCCGCTGTAGTGGTCCAGCAGTGGCGCGGTCTCATCGCGGTACACCCTGAACCTGTTGCGGATGACGTCCTCGGTGTCGTCGGCGCGGCCGCGGCCCTTGAGCCGGGAAACGAGTTCCTCCTCTGGCACCCGGAACTCCAGCACTGCATCCAGCGACAGGTTGCGTTTCGTGAGCATTGCGTCGAGGGCCTGGGCCTGCTCGACCGAGCGTGGGTACCCGTCGAGAATGAATCCTGCAGCCACATCGGCCCTGTCGAGCCGGTCGTCGACCAGGGCGTTGGTCAACGTGGCCGGAACGAGGTCACCGGCGTCGAGATACTTCTTGGCTTCCAACCCGAGTTCGGTGCCGTTGCTGATGTTGTGCCGGAACAGGTCACCGGTGGAGATCTGCGGGACCCCGAGGTTGTCGGCCAGCTTCTGCGCTTGGGTTCCCTTCCCCGCGCCGGGCGGTCCCAGCAACACGATTCTCACTTGAGGAACCCTTCGTAGTTGCGCTGCATCAGCTGGCTTTCGATTTGTTTCACGGTATCCAAGCCGACGCCGACCATGATCAGAACCGCCACCCCACCAAACGGCAAGTTTTGCATGGGGGCGCCACCGCCGCCGCCGATTTGCATGAACAGGTTCGGCATGACCGCGACGACACCCAAGTAGATCGAGCCCGGCAGGGTGATCCGTGACAGCACGTACTTCAGGTAGTCGGCAGTCGGTTTACCTGGCCGGATGCCCGGGATGAAGCCGCCGTACTTCTTCATCTCGTCTGCGCGGTCTTCGGGGTTGAACGTGATCGAAACGTAGAAGTAGGTGAAGAAGATGATCAGTCCGAAGTAGACCGCGATATAGACCGGGCTGCTCGGGTCGGTCAGGTATTCCGCGACGAATGTCGGCCACCAGCCGGTGCCGGCGCTGTCGCTGCCGCTGGTGATCAGCTGTGTGACCAGGTTCGGAAGGTAGATCAGTGAAGACGCGAAGATGACCGGGATGACGCCCGCCTGGTTGACCTTCAGCGGCAGGTAGGTCGAGGTACCCCCGTACATGCGTCGACCCACCATCCGTTTGGCGTACTGGACAGGGATACGGCGCTGGCCCTGCTCGACGAACACGA
>CAXMSM010000324.1:0-10526 GCA_964195655.1 uncultured Gammaproteobacteria bacterium
CCTACGAAGTGCTGGAACGGATTTCGACGCGAATCACTAACGAAGTGCCTGAAGTCAACCGTGTGGTGCTGGACGTTACGAGTAAGCCGCCGGGCACCATCGAGTGGGAGTGACGGCTATTCGCCACCGGTTTCGGTCTTCTTCTCCACGAGGTCGCCGAGCAGTTGGGCCACCACCGATTCGATGGTCGACTCGATCGAGAATGCCAGGGTGGCGGCCACCGCTTGCACCGCCTGGGTGCGAAACCGCACCAACGTCGTGATCAGTTCGGCCACTTCGACGTCGTCCGGCATTGCGGCGCCCGGGTTGATCTTGTCGACGACTTCCTCGACGCCCGCCTGCACCAGGATCGCACTGATCTGATCGAGCAGGGGAGCGATCTGTTCATGTAGATCGATGAGTTTGTCAGTGGCAACACCATATTGGCGGAGCTCGTTGAACGCTTCGATCAATTTCGGACGCACGACGATGGCTTCCTCATCCGCGGCATCATCCTCACGGCCGTCCCCGAGGCCGTCCTCAACGCGAATGATGCCCAGCCCGATCATGCGCTCGAAGCCGGGATCGTCGGCTACCAGCTGCTTGGCTTCGGCTACCGACATGCGTTGGGGCTTCTCGGTCGCCCAGCTGCCCGAGATCGCAGACTCCAGCCCGAGCATGTCACCGAGATTCTTGCCCTGCTCCCACCCCGAGAGCATCTCGTTGACATGGGCAATGGTGTAGCCGCGATCCAGCATCGAGGTGATCAGCCGTAGCCGGGTCAGGTGGGTGTCGTTGAACAGCGCGATACGGCCGACCCGTAGCGGCGGGTGGAGCAGGCCACGGTCGCGGTAAACCCTGATGTTGCGCGTGGTCGTGCCCGCCAGCCGGGCCAGCTCATCAAGTCGGTACTCGCCGGATTGGGCGACACCGTGGGGTTGGACAGCCGCATCGAAGAGCTGCGACACCGTGTTCTCGATCACGTCGCGCGACCCGCGGCGAATCCGGCGCAGGATCGTGGGGATCGGACCCATCTGCGGCCCAGGCGGCTTGGCTGGGTCCCTGGCCGGCGACATGTCAGACCGTCGAGGGGACAACGCGGGCAGCGACGTCGCGCGCCGCCGCGCTATCTGATCCGCTGCTCGGGTGCGCGGTGTAGTCCTCAATCTGGAACTTTCGCATCTGTCGAAGATACTGCGTGGCAAGACCCGGGTACATCGACGCGTTGAAACCATCTGCGGTCAGATACCAGCTGTTGCAGCCCGACATCCACGTGGTGGCGGTCAGACGCTTCTGGATCTCGCGGTTGTATCGATGTTGCACGTCGGCGCGGACGTCGAGATAGCGCAGGTTGTTGTTCAGGATCGTTGTGATGCCGGTGGTGGCATAGTCCAGCTGTCCCTCGACATAGACGAGCAGGGAGTTGTGTCCGGGGCCGGAGTTGGGCCCGGTCATGAAGAACAGATTCGGGTAGCCGTGCGCGCTGGCGCTCTTGTATGCCTCGGCATGACCGGCCCACTCCTGCTGCAACGATCGGCCCTCGAGGCCTGTGACGGGGAACGGTGGGCCGGACAGGTGTACGTCGTAGCCAGTGGCGAACACGATCGCGTCCAGATGATGCTCGATGCCGTCGCTGGTTCGGATGCCGACCGGGCTGAGCGTGGCGATGGGCCAGTCGATCAGCTTGCAGTTGTCGCGTTGTAGGGCGGGGTAGTAGTCGCTGGACACCAGCATGCGTTTGCAGCCCGGGGTGAAGTCCGGAGTGAGCTGTCGGCGCAGCCACCGATCTTTGACCTGGCTGCGCAGGTGCGTCCGGCCCAGTCGGGCGACGAGGCGGCTCATCGGTGTATCCCACACCAGTGCCGCCGCGCTGGCCTCGTGTCCCCAGTACAGCGCCTGGCGGGCGAGTTCCTGGGCGGCGGGCACCGCGGCGAACAGTGCCTGCACGGCGTCGGGCATGCGCACGTCCAGGCGGGGCAGCACCCAGCCCGGGGTGCGCTGGAACACCTTGACGAACTGCGCGGTTTTGACCAGCTCGGGCACGATCTGAACGGCGCTCGCCCCGGTGCCGATCACGGCGACCCGCTTGCCGGTGAAGTCGTAGTCCTCGTCCCACGAAGCGCTGTGGATCTTGTGTCCCTGGTAGGTGTCGATGCCACGGATGTCGGGAAGTGTGTGATCTGCCAACGGCCCGGCAGCCAGCACGACTGTGCGTGCATGAAAAGTTTTGCGCTGCTTTGTTGTCGCGGTCCAGACACCCGCGGACTCATCGAACGACAACCCGGTGATCTCGGTGTTGAATCGGATGAGTGGGCGCAGCCCGAACTGGTCGGTCATCTCCTCGATGTGGTCGCAGATCTCCATACCGGAGGGGTAGGCGCGTGACCATGACGGGTTCTTGACGAACGAGAACGAATACAGAAGCGACGGGATATCGCATGCGACACCGGGATAGACGTTGTCGCGCCAGGTGCCACCGACCCGGTCAGCGCGCTCGACGAGCACGATATCGTCGACGCCGGCTTGCCGCAGCTTGATGGCGGCGCCCAAGCCGGTGAACCCGGCGCCGACGATGAGGGTGTCGTGGATAGTGCTGGCCGCCATGTCAGGCCGCTGGCTCGTGGGTGAGTTCCTTGAACCAGCTGGGGATGGGTTTCAACAGCTTCTTGGGGTAGTAGTCCGACGCCCAGACCATCGGGTTGGCCAGCCAGTGGTACGGGTTGTTCGGGTTGGTCACCATGCGGGCGTGCCGCTTGAGGATCTGGTATGTCGGTACCCGCCAGGCATTTTCACTGCGTTCGCCGAGTGTCTTGAACCGTTTCATGGCGGTGTACAACTTCTCAGGCTGCAGACCCATGTCGACGATGTTGTTTCGCATCCGATTGAGCAGTGGCACATACATGATCGCACCGATGATGACGCCTGGAGTTGCCATGTTGCCGACGAACTGGACGAGTAGTCGGCGCGCGTCAGCTTGGCCGATCATGTCGAGCACCTCGAAATCGACGGCGATGTGTCGGGATTCGTCGTTATTGATCTTCTCGAACACCTGGTGGCAGACCGGGTCGTGCACCTCTTCGAGCAGGAACTTCAGCAGTGCGCCGTCCAGGGCGACCTCGAGCATGGGGATGACCGTGCCGAGGATCGACAACGACATGTCGTCGGCGTAGGTGTCGAGCCAGTCGATAGCCAGTCGGATGTTGAGGTTGGGCTCCGGCATCTCGCCGTCCTCGAGCATGTCCCACCGCTTCATCAGTGCCAGTTCGGCATTGGCGTGGCGTTGCTCCTCGGCGTGGAAGTATCGGTAGATCTCGGCGATCGTCGGGTTGGGCGCCTTCTTGGCCAGTGCTGCGAAGCCCCGCGCACCGATGTTCTCGATCCAGCACAGGTCGGCCATGAATGCCTTGAGCTTCGGTCGCTGTTCGTCGGCGATCATCTCGGCGCCGGGTGCAGTCCAGTCGATGTCGGCCAATGCCCATTGACGATCCTTGATCTTTGCCAGCATCGCGTCCATGTCGAGCCTTGATTTCGGGGCCATGGGGTTCCTTCCCTAGCTGGTCATGCGGGCGGTTATGCCGACGGCTCGGGTGAACGCCGTCGGGGTGAAACGTTTTATGCCCCAGCCGATCCGGGCATCGGGTTGCGGCATGCAGTACAGGCCGCCACGGTCGTTGGTGTCGAGGCACATCCGGGCTACACGTTGGGGGGAGAAGCCGGTCCAGCGCATCAGATGGTTGGCGAACTGGGTGGATCTCAGTGAAATGGCACCGGATTCGGCTCCGTTTTGCACGATATTGGTTTTGACGAAGGTCGGGCACAGCACCGTCACGTTGACTCCGGTGCCGGCGAGTTCGGCGGCAAGGGTCTCTGAGAGGGAGAGGGTGCCCGCCTTGCTGACGTTGTAGGCCGCCATGCCGGGGGCGGCGCCGAACGCGGCTGCGGAGGCGACGTTGATGATTCCGGCCGGTCGGTCCGTGGCGCGAAGGATCGGGGCGAATACATGGCAGCCGTGGATCGGGCCCCAGAGGTTGATGTTAAGCACCCGGGCCCAGTCGGCGAGATCGATGTCGCCGATCATGGATCCGCCCGCGCCGACGCCCGCGTTGTTGATCACCAACGTCGGGGGTCCGTCGAACCAGTGCTGCGCTTCGTCGGCGAGCAGGCGGACTTCGTCGAGTTGGGTGACGTCGCAGCGCAGTGCGAGGGCCTGCCCGCCGTCGGCGACAATCGCGTCGGCTGTCTTTCGCGCTGCGCGCTCATCGATGTCGCTGCACACGACGCGTCCGCCGCGGCGGGCCAGTGTGACGGCGAACGCGGCACCGATACCGCTGCCGGCGCCGGTAATCACCGCGTCGGCGTGCTGGCTACGTTTTGGTCCGAATAGGCCCATGACTTCAGCCGACCTGTCCGATGCTGCAGGATCGCATCGAGCCACGAGTCGGTAAGGAATATGCCTGCTCGCCGTTGGGCACGTTCGAAGTGCACCATTAAATGGTGACAGTTGTCAATGTCACCATTTGTGGGGGTAGGTCTCGCCAAGGCCCCGTTTCGTGCCAGCCCCGTTTCGTGCCAGCGCGCGTTGATGCTGCGGGCGCGTCGACACTCACACTTCGGTGCCGTCGGCGCGGCCTCAGCGTGGGAAACCTGAAGGTGGGAAAGCTGGTTGACGCTGTCAGGGGTGAGGTGTTTACTGTGAGTATCGAACATACATTCGAATATGGCGATCAGGGGTTGGGTGATGCGGGAGGTGCTGCTGTGACATTGATGGCCGGCGCGGTAAGCACCGTAAGTGTCGATACGGGTCCGTCGCACCGCGCTGAACAGGTAGAGCAGTTGCGTAAACAGATAGCTTCGGTGTCCGAGAAGATGGCAGGAAAGGGGGGCGGAAATCACCGGGCGGCGCCGCCACACCCGGAGTTCTCTATGCCGCTCTCTATGCCGCTCTCTATAGGGCCTGATTCTTTGCTGCCGTTGCCTGATTCGTTGGCTGAGCTGGTTCCTGGCCCGCTACCCCGCGGAACTGTAGCGGTACTTTCGGGTGCCCGGTCGCTGGAGCTGAGCATGGTGGCGGCGGTGACGGCGCAGGGTGGTCACGTCGCGATCATCGGCCAGCCCGAAATCGGATTGCTCGCCGCGGTGGAGATGGGAGCAGACCTGAGCAGGGTCGCGGTCATTCCGGAACCGGGAGCTGACCCGGTCGAGGTGGCCGCGGTCCTGCTGGACGGAATGGATCTGGTGGTCCTCGGCCTGGGAGGCAGGTCGGTGTCGGTGACCCGCGCCAGGGCGGTGGTGGCACGCGCCCGGCAGCGAGGCTGCGCGCTGCTCGTCACTGACGGGGATTGGCAGGGAGCCTCTACCCGCCTGGATGCGCACGTTAGCGGGTATGAGGTTGTCGGCGCCGGCCGCGGAGTTCCGACTCCGGGATGTGGGCGGATCAGCCAGGTGCGGTTGGCCAGGTGTGCTCTGGGACGCTCGGCCGGACCGCTCCGTGCCTTAGGTGGATGAGGTGGTCGGCTCCAGAGTATTGGCGCTCTGGTGCATGGACTGGCCCGCAGTCGCCGCCGCGGCAGCTGTCGGTCTGCCCTCGACGGTGCCGATCGCTGTTGCCCTGGCCAACCGGGTCATCGCGTGTTCGGCGGCAGCGCGTGCAGCAGGTGTGCGCCGGGGGCTGCGTCGTCGCGAGTCGCAGGCCCGATGCCCGGAGTTGCACGTTGTCACTGCCGATCTCGCCCGAGATGCCCGGCACTTCGAGCATGTCACGGCCGCGGTGGACGACCTGGTGCCACGTGCGGAGGTGCTGCGTCCCGGGTTATTGGTGTTGTCGGTTCGCGGCGCGTCCCGGTACTTCGGCTCCGAGCAGGCCGCCGCTGAACGTCTGGTTGACGCGGTGGCTGCGGCTGGTGCCGAATGCCAGGTCGGCATCGCCGATCAGTTACCCACTGCGGTCTTCGCTGCGCGGGCGGGCAGGATCATCGTCTCCGGCGAGGATGCGCTGTTTCTTTCGGAGATGTCGATCCGGCAGCTGGCCGCGGAACCGAGTCTGGCGCCTGCCAGTCGTGAGGAGTTGACAGATCTGCTGTGGCGTCTGGGGATTCGAAGAATTGGGCAGTTTGCCGAACTTCCCCGAAGCGACGTGGCCTCCCGTTTCGGGGCTGACGCGGTAGCCGCGCACCACCTTGCTCGCGGTGAACCCGCTCGTGGCCCGTCGGGGAGTGAGCCCGAACGTGAACTTGACGCGGTGATGAACTGTGATCCGCCCATCGATCGGGTGGACGCGGCAGCTTTCGCCGGGCGCACACTCGCCAGCGTGCTGCACCGCACCCTGGAGGCCGCGGGAGTGGGATGCACCAGGCTGGCCATCCATGCGACAACAGCTAATGGTCAAGAGTTGGAACGTGTCTGGCGATGCGCGGAACCGCTGACCGAGGACGCCACCGCCGACCGGGTGCGCTGGCAGCTGGACGGTTGGCTGAATCGACGCAGAGAACATGACCGGCCTGGCGCTCCGGTCACCGTTCTGCGACTGCGCCCGGTGGAAGTGGTGTCGGCCGAGGCCTTACAGCTGCCGCTGTGGGGTGGAGTCGGTGAGGAGGACAGACTGCGCGCGCGGCGGGCACTGGTGCGGGTACAGGGGCTACTTGGTCCCGACGCCGTGAAGGTTCCGGTGCTCAGCGGAGGCCGGGGTCCAGCCGAATGCATCACTCTCACCCCGTTCGGGGATGAACTTGTGCCACACGCGAATCCAGATCAGCCGTGGCCGGGGCGGCTTCCCAGTCCCTCACCGACCGTGTTGCTCGACGATCCGGTCGAACTGTTCGACGCCGAGGGTAACCCGGTGCGGGTCACCGCACGGGGGCTGTTCTCCGCAGATCCGTTCCGGCTGGACGCGCCTGGTCGCAACGGCCGGTTGTCCTGGTGGGCTGGACCCTGGTCCGTCGACGAACGATGGTGGGAGGACGCGAGGCGCGGTCGCACGGCCCGCGCACAGGTGCTGCTGGGCGGTGATGAGGCCCGGGATCCGGTACAGGCGCTGCTGCTCTGTTACCGGCAGCGGCGGTGGTACCTCGAGGGTGTTTACGACTGATCGAGCTGCTTGGCGAATGCGCCGACGCGGGCGATGAACCGGTCGAAGAATGCCGCGGGGTCGACGTCGACACCGATGCGCGCGTTGGGTTCCTGCCCCCACCGTCGGCTCCAGTCGGCAATGGTCATGCCGCGCGTCAGCGTGCCGGTCAACTCGATATCGACCGGGGCGGCGCGGTATCGCACCAACTCGGTGTCCAGCGCGACCGCGGCGGCCAGCGGGTCGTGCAGGTGGGCCAGGTAGCCCTCCCCCTGGTCGTGGTGAAACTCGAAGTAGAACCTCAACGCATCCTCGAGCACCCGGATCAGTGGATTGGAAGCTGTCGAGGCAGTGCCGCGGTCGTCGTGCGCGGTCATCGGAGTCGAGGAGGATCCGGCAGACAGGGCCAGCCGACTCAGCAAATCCGGAGTCATCGCAACATTCTCAGTAAGGTTGAGCCCCAACATGATCGGAAGGCAGCCGGTCTCCTTGGCCCCGTGGTCATTCCATGCCGCGAACACCTCTGCCACCGACTCAGGGTCGACGCTGACGTTCCATTCCGCAACTGGCGTTGTATTGCCCCGGTAGTCGAAGGCGCCACCCATGATCACCAGCCGCTTCAACAGGCGGGGCAGAGACGGGTCGGCGCGCAGCGCCAGCGCCAGGTTAGTCAACGGTCCAGTCACCACCCCGATCAGCTCACCGGGGTGAGCGTGGGCCGCCAGCACCCACGCCTCGGCGGCGTCGTAGGCGGTGAGGTCCGTGGTCGGTGCGGGCAGGCGGGCGTAGCCGAGGCCGTGGGGCCCGTGGGTGTCCTCAGCCGTCCGCAGCGGAGCGCTGAGTGGGGTCTCCGAACCCTTCGATACCGGCACTCCAGCGGTACCGCACAGCTCCAGCAGGGCCAGGTTGTTCTGGCACACCTGCTGCACGGGAACGTTTCCCGCGGTTGAGGCGATGCCGACGAGCTCGGCCTCGGCACTGCCCAGCAGGTACACCAGGGCCATTGCGTCATCGACACCGGTGTCGACGTCGATGAAGATCGGATGACGCACCCCGGTCACCAGTGCACGCCGGTCACCAGTGCACGCCGGGAACCAACCGAACCGCCCTCTTGACCGTGCGGGGAACCCGAAGTGCGGGCCCCGGTCTCGCCGGCCGCTGGGGCTGTCGCACTGGTGAGGACGGAGGGCTATCCTCAGCGACACCGCGCGCCGCAGCCGAATCGGGGTAGCCCAGATACAACTGGTGCAACACTCGTCGGGACAGCTTCGGGGTGAAGTACATACCCAGATCGGAGAGCGTCCCGACCGGTGTGTCGATGCGTGCGGGTTTCTCCACCAGGCCGCGCACCACCATGGCGGCTGCGTGTTCGGCTGAGATCGGTGACATCGGGATGAGCCTACGTGAGGGCGCGATCATCGGCGTCTTGACCAGCGGCATGTGAATGTTGGTGAACGTGACGTGATCCGAAAGCGTCTCGGCACCAACGACTTCAGCGAACGCGTCTAGGGCAGCCTTGCTGGGAATATAGGCGCTGTAATTCGGATTGCTGGCCTGCACGCCGGCGCTGGATACGTTGACCACGTGGCCGAATTGCCGTTCGCGCCAGTGCGGAAGCAATGCGAGCACCATGCGGACGGGTCCGAAGTAGTTGACTGCCATCACGCGTTCGTAGTCGTGCAGGCGGTCGGTTGAGGCGGTCACCGACCGCCGGATTGACCGGCCGGCATTGTTGACCAGGTAGTCGACGTGGCCGAAGCGCCCCAGAATATCCTTGACGGTGTGTTCTACCGCCGCCGAGTCGGTGACGTCACAGGTGAATGCGTGCGCGTCGCCGCCGTCAGCGCGGATCTCGGCGATCAGAACGTCGAGCGCTTCGGCGTTGCGGGCCAACGCGAAAACCGTTGCACCGTGCGCAGCCACCGTGACCGCCGAGGCCCGCCCGATGCCGCTGGAGGCGCCGGTGATGATCACGTGTTTGCCCACCAGTGGCCCGCCAGCGCCATCCCGTCGTGCCCGGTTGGGGTCGAGGTGCTCGGCCCAGTAGCGCCACAGCTGCGGCGCGTAGGAAGCAAATTCTGGAACCGCGATTCCAGTGCCCTGTAGGGCCTCTTGGGTCTGCTCGCACGTGAACGTCGGCGCGAGGTTGACGACGTCGAGAATTTGGCCGGGGAAGCCGAGTTGAGTGGCTGCCATATTGCGCAGGATTCGCGCGCGACCGGTCACCTGAAGGAAGGGGGCCGCCGCGGCCCGCGGCAGCGATCCGACCAGGGGCGGTAACCCGGCGGTCGGGGCGATTGCGCGATAGATGCCCCGCAGCCCGATCGTGTTCGGTGCGGTCAGGTGGAACGTCTGGCCGTCGTGCCCGTCGGCGTGCATGAGCACGGTGATCGCCTCGGTGACGTAATCCACCGGCACGATGTTGGTGCGCCCGGTGTCTGGCAGCACCATCGGGGTGAAGCTCGGCAACCCGGCAAGCTTGGAAAGTAGACCAAAGAAGTAGTAGGGGCCGTCAACCTTGTCCATCTCCCCGGTCGCGGAGTCGCCGACGACCGCGGCGGGCCGGTAGATCCGGTACCGGAGTCCGGCCGCGGACCGTACCAGCAGTTCGGCCTCGAACTTGGTCTGGTGATAGGGCGTTGGGAGTTCCTGTGCGACGTCGAAGTCTTCCTCGGTGAAGACGCCCGGGTAGGTTCCGGCGACTGCGATCGAGGACAGGTGGTGCAACGTCGCGTCCAGCCGGATCGCCAACGCGATCACGGCGCGGGTGCCCTCGACGTTGGCGGCTCGCTGCCGGTCTTCTGGGGCGGTGATGTCGTAGAGCGCGGCGCAGTGCACGACGTGGTCGACCTGAAGGTTGGGGCCGGCGGCGGCGTGGAGGGCGGCATCGGTGAGGCCGAGGTCGGGCAAGGTCAGGTCGCCGACGAGTGGCTGCACCCGGTCATCCCAGCGCTGCGCGATCTGTTCGAACCTGCCGAGCGACTCGCGACGCACCAACACGTTCACCGTTGAGGTGTCGGGGAGGGCCAGCAGTCGGTCCACCAGACGCTGCCCAATAAACCCGGTACCGCCGGTAACGACATAGCGCATGGGACTCATGGTCACGCGTCCCCAGGTAAAGGTCAACACCAGATACTGTTTGTTCCCATGCCGATCGATCCGAACGCCATTGGCGTCACGACACCACCGCGGGTCTTCGAGTGGACCGACCGCGACACGCTGCTCTACGCGCTGGGTGTGGGGGCGGGTGCCGGCGATCTCGCGTTCACCACCGAGAACAGCCATGGCGTCGACCAGCAGGTGCTGCCTACCTATGCGGTGATCTGTTGCTCGGCGTTCGCTGCCGGCGCCAAGATCGGATCCTTCAACTTCAGCCGGCTGTTGCACGGATCCCAGGGCATCCGGGTGTTTGCGCCGCTACCGGCGGCGGGCAAGCTCAGTGTCGTCTGCGAAGTGACCGACATTCAGGACAAGGGCGAGGGTA
>CAXMSM010000325.1:0-6961 GCA_964195655.1 uncultured Gammaproteobacteria bacterium
CACCAGCTTGTGCGGAATGTCCTGCGAGACATCGGCGTAGGCCTGCAGCAGCAGCGGAAGATTCTTGTGCCACTTGGCATTTCCTACGTAGAGCAGGTACGGGCCACGCACCGGGGACTTCTCCGGATCCGCGGGCTCGAACCACGCTTCGTCCACCGGAATCGGTGTCACCATGACAGGTGCAGTGGGCGCTATCTTCAAGAGCAACTCCGCTGTGGCCTTTGACGGCGTGAAGATCTTTCGGCATCTCCGCACATCCAGGTTCAGCATCGTGCGGGCGTAGATCTGTCGAGCCCGGTTCTGGCCACTGACGTCCTGACTCATGATGTGCAGCGTGTCGTGCACCGTCGTAAAAAGCATTGTCTTCCTGCTACCCCAGCGCATCGCGGCCATCGGGAACGGGTAGTGCGGAACCCACAGTCCCCCTGGGCGGACTGTGCGCAGCGCCCGGCTCCACACCCGCTGTTCGGCCAGCGAATACATCGGTCCGACCTCGCGCTCGACGACGACGGTCGTGCTTTCCCGTAGGGCTGGAAGTGCGTGCTCGGCGGCTAGCACGGCGAGTGACATCCGGCGGGCGGCGAACGTCTCCTCAAGCTGCGGAAGCAACGTCGCGATGTAGGTTCCGATACCGCTCTGGCGGATGTGCCGGGCATCGAAAAGGAGATCGATATGCTCGCCCGCAGGCGGCGACTTGCCTCCCACTACGTCAAACGTCCTTCCAGTTCAGGTAGGAAATCGGGGTTGGCCCACATGCGTTTCAGCGTCTCGTCGAGTTCATGCTCGGGGCTCCAGCCGAAGGCGTCACGGATCCGGGAGATGTCCGCGCCCAGGTAGGGGCGATCGACGGCGCGCATTCGGCTTGCATCCTGTTTAACCTCGAAGTCCAAGCCGAGCACCGCGCGCATCCGGTCGACGATGTCGTTGACCGAGTATTGTTGCCCACTGCCGAGGTTCACCACCTCGCATTGGCCCGGCTCCGGTGAGCTGCCCAGGGCCACCGCCAAAAATCCGCCTGCGGCGTCCACCACGTCGATGTAGTCACGCTTGGGCCACGTGTTGCCCAGCTGGATGGCCTCCGTGTTGTCCCGCAGCTGCGCGACGATCGCCGGCAGCAGGTGCGGGTTCGTCTCTCCTGGACCGATGACGTTGAAAAGCCGCACGATCACCCCTGATAGACCGCGACTCGCCGCGAGGGCTCGCAGATAGACCTCGCCCTGCCGCTTGGTATAGCCGTAGATGTCGACGGGCTCCACGACCGACTCGAGCTCGCGATGGGGTGCCTCGTCCGGCTGGTACACCGCACCGCTGCTGGCGAAGACGAACCGGGTGCCCACCTGGCAGGCGGCCAGGATATTGACGGTGCCCGAAACGTTGGTCGCGACAGCATTCGCCGGATCATTGTCACATTCGGGGATGTAGTGGATGGCCGCCAAATGCACGATCACCTCGGGGGTGAACTCCTCGATCACCGATCGGATCGCCGCCGCGTCGCGAATGTCCACGCGTCGGAAGGCGAAACCCTCTGGCTGCGTTAGCCATTCGGGTGTGCCGTAGCGAAGCAAGTCGGCGACGAGTACCTCGTGGCTTTCCTTGAGGGTCCGTACCAATTCCTTACCTACGAAGCCTGCTCCGCCCGTAACCATTATGCGCATGCCCTGTCCCCCCATACTGTTCGAGCGTGAATTTGCTAGGAATTTTGCACGACTGAGAGAACGTGTTCTTCGAGTGTTATCGCGATCCGCGCCCAGTCCAATGAGTGGGCACCTTCGAGCCCGGCCCGCGAGAATCCGTCCCATCCGGCCTCGGCGGCCAGCAGTCCATTCGCGAAATCCGCTGGCTCAGTACCACATACGACACCGGCACCGAACTGAGTCACCACGTCCTTGGCGCCGTTCTCTGCGAAATCTGCTGTGACGGTGGGCAGCCCGCTGGCCATCGCCTCGGCGATCACCCTCGGGAAGCCCTCACGGCGGCTGGGCATCCCCAACACAGCGGACTGCGACAGCAGGTCGATCTTCTGAGATTCTTCCACCGAACCGAGCACATGTACCCGCGAGGCGATCGGCGACGCACGGACGTGGCTCTCGATGTCTTGCTGCGACGGTCCGGCACCCGCGATGACGAGGTCGCCGGTGAAACCCCGGTCTGCGGCGAGCGCGAAAGCGTCGACCAACATCGGTAGATTCTTGTGGGGCGCCAGGCGTCCGACGTAGAGCACACCCGAACGCTCGCTGCGCGGGCGAGACCGATACCGATCGGCGACGATGCCACTCGGCAGCACCGCACATTCCCGATGCGACTGATGGCTTATAGCTGCCGCAACCGACTCGCTGACGGCGAAGTTCATACCCGCCCACTTCGGGAGCTGCGCCTGAAGAGTGCGCAACAAACGGTCCTCGCGTACCTCGCACCAGTGGATGGCACTGCGGGCTCTCGCATCCTTGGGAAGTGCCGCGATATGCATCAAGGGCCACTGATTCATCAGGAAGAAGTCGTAATCGTGCTTCGACGGGAGCCCGCGTACCCCGGCGCTGTACTTGACGATGTCAGTCCAGTTTCGTCGCAGGGCGGGCACCCGGGGCGTCATGTAGGCACCCCCGTTCGGATGCCGGTGGACCGTGACTCCGTTGATGACCTCTTCCGCAGCGAGTCCGGGCTTGTGGCCGATGCAATAGACATCAACGTGATGGCCGCGCTGCACCATCGCCTCGGCCAACTCCTGGAAGAAGACCTCCTGCCCGCCGATGTGAGGATAGAAGAGCTCGGTCATGAATGCGAGCCGCAACGACCTACTGTTAAATGTCTGTCGCATCCTAATCAGACCGCTGTACGAGCAGCGACTCGAGAGTACACCGGACCTGCCTTTTGTCGGGTTGCCTGCATCAAGATCAGATCATACGTGAGAACCCGATGATCATGATCGGCGGCAAGCATCACGAAAAGTGCCCGTGGAACATCGGCGGCGAGTGCAACCCGGCGCACGACCTTCGACCAGGTCCACAAGCTCAGCGGTTCGCCGTGGTTGCGTCGTGACTCAGACAAGAACAACGGCCCCCGGGAGCGGCTGAACTGGGCCCGGTGTGCGGGCCTCGACCTTGTACTCAGGCGTGAAGACCGGCGGGTTCGGGACATGGTGACATCCCTCCAGCGGAACCATTCATCCCGCTATCTCGATGTCCACCGTTCGGTGGGAAATCCAGTCATAACAGACCGTGACGCGAGGATAAATATTTCAAGCTGGCGAACGCAACCTTTCCAACTAAAATGTTGCCAAGTTGACTTAAACGAGAGATGGAAAGGGCGCCTAAGTTGATTGCCAATGTGTCGAGTTTGTCCCAGAGCCCGAAGTGAAGGTTTCGATCGTCCACGAGCGATTGACCGAGATCGCGGGCTCAGAGCATGTCGTCGCGGAACTTGCCCGGCAGTGGCCGGATGCGTCCGTCACTATTCCCATCGTCGATCCTCGGGGCGGCGCGGCATTCACTTCGCGGGTGAAGACTGGTTCATTGTCATGGGCGTACCGGATGGCCGGTTACCGTAGCTACGCGCCGTTGCTTCCGTTGGTGCCGTCCTGGCTAAGACGACAAGACTTCGGCTCAGCTGACGCTGTCATCATCAGCCACCACGCGTTCGCCGTCGCGGCCGTCCACGCCGCCGAAGACAGGCCGACAATTGCCTATGTCCATTCGCCCGCACGGTGGGCGTGGGACAAGAACATGCGCATCGCAGATGCGTCGTCCCGCGCTGGCCTGCTTGCCCTCGATTTGCTCTCTCGGTTGGCGATCACCACTGAGCGGGCCGCTGCTCCGAATATCACCACCGTCGTCGCCAATAGCGCTGCAGTGGCGCAACGAATCCGAAGTTATTGGGGCCGAACTGCTCACGTCGTCCACCCGCCTGTCAACGTCTCTTTCTTCACGCCGGACGCGGGGGAACTACGCGAAGATTTCTTCCTTCTCCCGGGTCGGTTAGTGCACTACAAACGTCCCGACGTTGCTATCCGGGCGGCGGCCGCCGCAGGAGTGAGACTGATCGTCGCCGGTGATGGCCGCGAGGCTGCCAAGTACAGGAAGCTCGCAGAAGGCGCAGACATCACGTTTCTCGGCCGGGTATCCAACGAGGAGCTACGCAGCCTGTACCGCCGCGCGAAGGCGATGGTTATGCCGGGTGAGGAAGACTTCGGTATCACGCCCGTTGAGGCCATGGCATGCGGTACGCCGGTAGTCGCCCTCGGCATCGGCGGCGCCCTCGACAGCGTCGTGGACGGTCAGACTGGAACGTTCGTCGCTGAAGGCAGCGATGCTGAGGTTGTCAGCAACTTCGCAGACACCTTCTCAACTTTCGACAGCCGCGAGTTCGATGCCGCGGCAATCCGGGTGCACGCAGAACAGTTCTCGCCGCATGTATTCCGTCGAAAAATGGTCGGATTAGTCTCGCAGGCGCTTGCGGAGCCCCGTGGTGGCTAACATTCCGGAGTACATCAAACGGAAGATGCAAGAGCAGCTACACGGTGTCCCGGGGCGGACATCCATCGCCGACCGCGCCGTAGGGGATTTCGAGAACTCCTCACGGCCGTCAGGCGCCGTACACCGGGACCGGCGTACGCGCCTTCGCCAGCAGATCGGTGACCACCGGGCCGAGTTCGGCGGGATCCCACTTGGCGCCCCTATCGATCTGGGGACCGTGCGCCCACCCTTCGGCGACGCGGATCTTGCCGCCCTCGACCTCGAACACCCGGCCCGTGACGTCGCGGGATTCCACACTGCCGAGCCACACCACCAGCGGCGAAATGTTCTCCGGCGCCATCGCGTCGAAATCGGCGTCCTGGGTGGCCATCATGTCGGCGAAGACGCTCTCGGTCATCCGGGTGCGCGCCGCCGGCGCGATCGCGTTGACGGTCACCCCGTAGCGGCCCATCTCGGCGGACGCGACAAGGGTCAGTGCCGCGATCCCGGCTTTGGCGGCACTGTAATTCGCCTGCCCCACACTGCCTTGCAGCCCGGCGCCGGAACCGGTGTTGATGATGCGGGCATCCACGCTCTCGCCCGCCTTAGACTTGGCGCGCCAGTACGCAGCCGCGTGCCGCATCGTGGCGAAGTGCCCCTTGAGATGCACGGCCGTGACGGCGTCGAACTCCTCTTCGCTGGTGTTGGCGAACATCTGCGACGAACCGCTGCTGAACCTCGACCCGGCCAACGCGCGACTGGTCTGCGCCCTGATCGATCGACGTCGCCAGGAGGCGGGCACCGCAGTCCTGTTCGTTACTCACGAGGTCGACCCCGTTCTGCCGTACGTAGATCGGGTGCTCTATCTGGTGGAGGGTCGCTTCCGGATCGGCACCGTCGAGGAGGTCATGACGTCGGAGACACTTTCCGCGCTCTACCGCTCCGACATCGAAGTGGTCAAGATCGGCGGGCGCTACATCGTCGTCGGCGAACACAGCCAATACCACCACGACCATAACCATGACCATTCAGGTGACCACACCCACGAACCCCGCGGGCGCTCCTTGAGTATCCCGACGTCAACAGCAGCCCGTTGGGTAACTTCGCCGACCACGTCCCGCGACGCCTCCGTCCCTTGGCCACAAATAAGACGAGCCAGACAGCGTTGCTTCGGGCGGAGCGGGTGCTGGTGCGGCGCAGTGAGGACAGGGCGGCGCGCGGCTTCCGCCGGTGTCTGCTGGTCAACGAGGAAGAAGCCGACATCCTGACGCTCCGCACCGGTGTGCCACCCGGACGCGTTCAATCCGTGCCACCGCTGCTCGCAGCTTCCGCTTCACTGGAACGGCGGTATCGTGGCGCGCCCGAGTTCGTCTTCCTAGGCGATTTGTCGCTCGCGCACAATGACGACGGATTGCGGTGGTTCCTGCGTACAGTGTGGCCGATTGTGCTCACCCGACTGCCGGATGCCCACCTGAGGGTGATCGGGCGGCAGGCGGGAGCCGAGGTGCTGGGACTGGCCGACGAATTCCCCGACAGCGTCTCTGTCGATGGATACGTTGCCAACCTCGCCGATGCGTTGGGTGCGGCGGCCGCACTGGTCAACCCACTACGTTTCGGTTCGGGTGTCAAGCTCAAAGTAATCGAAGCGCTGAATCGCTCGCTGCCGGTGGTGTCCACCCCGGTCGGCGCGGAAGGAATCGCCAGCAGGCCAGGCTGCGGCATCCTCGTCGGCCGCGAACCCGGTGAGATCGCAGACCTGCTCTGTTCTCTGACCGATCCCGTCCGCAACGCCGAACTCTCGACGGAGGCGAAGGCGTATTTCCAGGCGACCTATTCACGACAGGCAGTGTTTGACGCCTACGACGCCGCATTTGGGCCACTCGCCGGATAGAACCTCATCCGGCGCCGCGCGCCCACGCAGGCTTGATGAACACCCCTTCGGCCTCCACGGTGACCCCGTCGGCATCCATCAGGTGGCCTCGGGCGAATGTCTTGACCTCATCCGACCGCTCGACGAACGCCTCCGCACGCACCCGTCCTAGATGAGTGCCGCGAAGATACCTCAAGGTGATCGTGCCGGTGTACTTCGGCTGGGTGAGCCCTTCGCTGGCCACCTCCCCGAGGATATGGTCGAGAACCAGCGCACAGATACCGCCGTGCACCCATCCCGGTGGCCCCTCGTAGGCGGGACCCAACGTGAACTCACTGAAGCACCGTCCGTCTTCATGGTGCTCGATCACCATCGGTGGGGCGATCGCATTACGCAGGCCCACAGCGGGATTCGCCCACGCCAATGGTCGGCCGGTGTCCGGGTGCCGCAGCGTCGAGGTTGCGCTACGCTGCTCACGTTCCAACAGCTCCGTCGCCGCCGCCAGATGAGCGAGAGCCTGCTGCACCGTCGCCTCATCGACCGCCGTGTGAATTCCGACATCGATGAGTCTGCGCAGCGCATCGGTCAGCGGCTCATAGCTCGCCAGCTGGCGGGCATACTCCTCGGCGCTGAGGACATCGAA
>CAXMSM010000326.1:0-3661 GCA_964195655.1 uncultured Gammaproteobacteria bacterium
GGGTTGCGCGCAGCCGGCCCCGGCCGCGCAGCTTACGTTCGGTGTCCGGACCGGTGAAAGCCACAGTCAGGTAACCGCTTTTCGCGACCGCGGTGATGATTCCGCGGCGCGGCCCCACATGTGGCCGCAGATGGATCACCGGTTCGCCGACATGTCCGGCGGGAAGCACCCGCCCTGCGGCGATGCTCCCCGCCAAGTTGGCGTGGAAGTCGGCCAGCAGCGCCGCGCGGTGCTCGCAGAGCCGACGGCCGCGATCGGCGTCCTTGAGGTCGTGCCGGATGCGCTGGGCCGCGGCGCGGGCATGTTCACGGTGCAATGCCCGCGACAGCAGCGGGTAGTCGGCCAGCAACTCGCTGGCGCGGTCCACGCGCGCCAGCTCGCCCCGAAACTGCGCCAGCAGTTGCCGAGCCCGGCCCTCGGAGATGTTCTCGGCCACCGCGACCTCGCCGGTGCTCAGACCGCAGATACGCGCGGCAATGATGCGCCCGAGACGGTCATTGGGCCGGGCGGGATCACCGACGGCGATCGCACAGAACCGGTCGGCCATCTCGTCGAGCTCCACGCGATCAAATGCACGGTCGGGCAACGCCGTGTCGGCTCCCGCGCCGATCAGATCACCGGCCAACCCACACGGCACTTCACAAAACATTCGCAACCAACCTCCTTGACGCGCCGCACCGGATTCGCAGAACCACTTCAAATGCTCCTACCCCCCAACCCGCGTAACAACCACCCGGCACATGTTGGCAAAACCGCTGGTCAATGCGGACTACCAGCAGGCCGCCACTGTCGGGCGCACACCGTAAAGTCATCGATAAGACTCATCGCTGAGACGAACACTGGAGGCCACGTGGCGAGCTTGGTGTCACTTCACAGCACGCGGCCTGCGAGCACAGCCGGGCGCTGGTTGGGAAGACTCCCTAGCCTCACCCGGCCAGAGTGGGCAAGAATGGCTGTTGTGGGATCACCGGCGGAAACATCACCGAACGCGGCGCGATACTGCGCGCCGGGCGGGAACGCTCACCCCGCCTATCCCCCGATCCCCGAGACGGCCGCCGACTTCTCTGCTGCGGTCACCGCGTTCGCTCTGCTGAGGTTCCTACATCGAGCCGACCGCATTCGCAGGCCCGCCGGGGCGGCGACTCTCGGTGACCTTTTTCATTCCCCGGCCCACGGCGGCGCAGGATTCAGCGAGGCGGTGACTGTCGAAACATGGTCTGACGTTTGGTATTCCACCAGTCCCGCCCTAGATAGCCTGCCCCGCGCCTACGCCGTGGCCAAGCTGGTCACCCAGAACGCAGTTCCTGCTCTTGATGCTCTTGGCGCGGCTTGGTTGCCGCTGCATCCCGGCGAGCAGGGCCTGCCCGAACAGGGCCTGTTGGGGTTGGGCCGCCGCGCGCTTCACGCATGGGATGTCGGCGAGCCGCCGGTCCCTGCCGATGCTGCCCACTTCGTCGATATGACCACCCCGTTGAGCGAGCTACGCCGACTGCTACTGGCCGCACGCCACGACTGGGACCGCACTGAGCGGCTGGCTATTCAGATCGCCGGCCTCGACACCGTGTCAGGCGTGCTCGCGAAGGCGTAGCGATGCAGAGGTTGGGTATGACAACTGTCCGACTATCAGTAGGATAGATGGTGTGGCGAAGGCGAAGGTTTCGGTGACGATCGATCAGGCTGTGCTGGCGGCAGCCGATGCGGACGCCCAGGCGGCCGGACTGAATCGTTCGGAGATGCTCGAACGAGCCCTCCACAACGAGCATCTCCGAATCTCGCTTGAGCACTACACCACACACACTGTGCCAAAGCTCAATATCGACGACTACGCCGAGAAGGTTTATCAGGCCAATCGGGCCGCTGGCCTGTGATCAAGCCTGGCGACATCACGCCCCGCCGCGACACCGGCCAGGAACTGTACGTGGTCGTACTGTCCAATGCGATTCACCTCGCAGCTGGTACGGGGCGAGTCGTCACCTGCCCCTTTATTCCTGGTGAAATCCCCACCGACACAATGGCTATGGTCGCTATAGTGCAGCAACCAAGAGGGGTTGCCTTGCCGGAGCTCGTTCATTGGCTTCCTGTCGCGGCCCTCGACGAACCCATCGGCAATATCGGCGGTGCAGCACTGGCCAACACGGCGGCAACCGTCTCAGCTCTCATTTCTTGACGTCCTCCCCGCAATGAGTGCGGGGATTCTCCGTGCAAGCTGCTGATGTGGGGCTGGTTTGTGGTGGAAGTTCGCGCCGAGCGGCTCTGTCGTTTCGCGGCCCTGGGCGCTGGCGGCGGCCAGCTCGGGGACATGGTTTCTTTCGGAGGCGGGCGGGGCGACCGTTGCTATGAGGCTTGGCCGCGGCGGGCGGTGGCGACCAGCTCGGCGCTGGGCGTCATTCCGTAGCGCTGGATTTGGCGCAGCAATGATTTGGGCTGGACACCCATTTTGTTGGCGATGGTCAGGTCGTTGTAGCCGGCGCAAGCCCAGCCAAAGCCGCCGAACTGCACTACGGCGGATCTCTCGGGCGTCATGGCCGGTGTCGACGCCGCCACGTCGGCCTATCTGTTCACCCATCCGTGGATAAACGAGTTCTTGGGCACCCTGGAGCCGCTGAACCCAGAGGAGAGAACCGCGGCGCTGGACGCGTTCCTGGTAGCCAACCCGCAGGTGAGGACCGATTACCAGGGCATCCGTCAACCCGTGCTGGACTTCCGCAATCGCTGCGGCGGCGACACGCTTTACATTCGCGAATAAATCCGTCCGCCGCCGTGGGGGCGGGTCCCACAACCCGCAGCTGGGCAGATCCCGGCACGCCGATCGCGCTACCGCAGCGATCGCTGATACCGACGCATTCCCGCGATCCAGCGGTCGTAGTCGCCGCCCTTGTGTCTGTACATCTCCAGCAGCTCGGGATGCGGCAGTACCATGAACTGCCCCGACCGCAGCGCCTCGACGGTGACGGCCGCGACGTCCGCCGCGCTGATCACGCCGGCCGAACGCTCGATGACTGACGCGCCCAGCCGGGCATCAGGGTCGTCACGCACTCGGATCGCCTGCAGCAAAGGGGTTTCCACTCCGAGCGGGCACACGCAACTGACGCCGATACCGTCGTCGCCGTAGGTAATGGCCAGCCCTTCGGCCAATCCCACCGCGGCATGTTTGCTGACGGCGTACCCGGCCGCGCCCAGCTGGGTCAACAGTCCGGCGGCCGATGCGACAGACACAAAGTAACCTGATCCTGCTGACAGCCCTTGTGGCACAAGCAGTCTAGCCGCACGAACGTCTGCGCGCAGATTGACGTCGAGGACGACGTTCCAGTCGTCTTCGGCCCCCAAACCGGGCGCACACCCTGTCCGGGCTCACCACCGAGATCGCCCAACTACCCATCGCGTTGGACACTATCGCTAAAACCGTGCGCCGCCACCAAGAAGAAATCCGCCACCTCCGCAGGACATAACGCTGAAACACCGCAACGCTCAAAGGCCCCGACTACGCCCAGATTAGCCGGATAACCGTGGAGCAACGGGTACATCGAATCGTTCAACAACAGACTCCGGAAGGAATGTTTGAGCCGCAACCACTGGACGAACCTGCTCGAAGCCGGGGTGGTGATCGGGGACTTCAAGGACGACCGCAACCACCTGAGGTGAGCCCGTCGTGATGGTCCAG
>CAXMSM010000327.1:0-9048 GCA_964195655.1 uncultured Gammaproteobacteria bacterium
CCGTCGATGCCGGTCACGTCCGTGTTGGTCAGGAATCGAATCTTCTCGTTGGTCCGCGCCCGTTCAAGCATGATCTTTGACGCGCGAAACTCGTCGCGACGATGGATCAGTGTGACGCTGCGGGCAAACCGGGTTAGGAACGTCGCTTCCTCCATTGCCGAGTCGCCACCACCGACCACAACGATATCCTGGTCCCGGAAGAAGAAACCATCACAGGTGGCGCAGGTGCTCACGCCCATGCCGAGCAGTGCGGCCTCTCCAGGCACACCTAGCTGCCGGGCGGCCGCGCCCATGGCAAGAATCACTGCGCGTGCTCGGTACGTTTCATCGTCGACGGTGACCGTCTTGATCGGGCCGGCGAGGTCGACGGCGTCGACGTCCTCCATGCGCAGGTCTGCGCCGAAGCGCAGCGCCTGCTCACGCATCTCGTCCATCAACTCGGGTCCGGTGATGCCTTCGCGGAATCCGGGATAATTCTCGACCTCGGTCGTGGTCATGAGCGCACCGCCGAACTGCGTGCCTTCGAACACTAATGGTTTGAGCTGGGCGCGGGCTGCGTACACGGCCGCCGTGTAGCCGGCCGGGCCGGATCCGATGACGATGACGTCATGGACGGTGGGTGAAGTCATGAAAGCCTTTCTGTCTGCGGCAAAAGTTCAAACAACCGCAGTTTCCTAATCAACCGCAGTTTCCTAAACAACAGGGTAGGCCGAGGTGTTCCCGTCGATCTTTTCGGCGCGTCGCCGGGGCGGTGTCAAACAGTTCACTGCACGGTCAGCACTGTCTTGGC
The DNA here is from genome assembly GCA_964195655.1 of uncultured Gammaproteobacteria bacterium. Lineage (GTDB taxonomy): Bacteria > Actinomycetota > Actinomycetes > Mycobacteriales > Mycobacteriaceae > Mycobacterium. The sequence continues at coordinate 791 of CAXMSM010000327.1, forward strand.
GAGGAGGCCTGTACGCGTGGCGTTGCAGGCCGGCTCGACCACCACCGCGTTGATCTGGTCGGGCGGGCCGGCGGGAACCAGCAGTAGCAAGCCGGGCCGGCCGGATACTTCGAGGCGGCGGCCGCCGAGCACCGCGAGCTCGGGGGAGTAGCCGAGACCGGTGAGGCAGGAGGCGCGCCGCGCTGGGTCGGCGAGGGGGCCCAGGTCGTGCTGCTGGGTGAGCGCCGCGCGCAGCTCTGCATCCGACAACGGGAAACCGGAGGAGGCGGTCCTCTCCACGGTGATTTTGTCAGCGGTGGGACCAGCCGGAAACGCCGGTCCAGGATCCTGGGTCAGGATGAGCGCACCGAGGGCGACCGCGGTCGCCATCGCGCAGACCCCGATGATTAGGCCCGCCCACTGCGCACGGGTAAGCCGCGGTCGAGACACCGTATGCTCGCCGCCCGCCGGCGAGCCGGGATGTGGTGCGGTGCGCAGTGCTGCGCTCAGCCCGGTGGTGACGGTCGCCGGTACGTCGGGCGCGAGCTGTTCGGGCGTGACGTGAATGTGAGCTGGATCGGGGCTGGAGCTAGGCCGGGCGCCCGCGCCGTTGCCCATCGCTGCCCCCGCCGGTTGTCACCCTGAAGATGGGGTCGAGGTTATCCGACTTCGGCTACTCGGTGGTGGTGGCACCCGCGGCGATGCAGGCCAGCGAAGCAGCAAGCTTGCTGCGGGCGCGCGAGCACCTACTTTTCACCGTGCCCTCTGCGACCCCGAGGATACGGGCGGTCTCAGCTACCGAATACCCCTGCATGTCCACGGCGACGACCGCGGCGCGCTGCTCGACGGGAAGGCGCTTCAGGGCGTGCTCCACCACTATCGCGGTGTCCACGCTTCTGGTCGGGTCGACGGCCCGGCACAGCTGGTCGTCCAGCTGTTCGCACATATGGGACTTGTTGCGCCGCAATCGGTCCAGGCAGGCATTGACCACGATGCGGTACAACCAACTGCTGACCGCCGAATCATTGCGAAATGTGCGAGCGGCCCGGTGGGCGGCCAGTAGCGCGTCCTGCAACGCGTCGGCAGCATCGTCGGGGTCGCGGCTGGTGAGCAAGGCCAGCCGGTAGAGCTGGCGATGATGGCGGTAGAACAACTCCTCGAATGCGTGCCGGTCACCGCTGACGTGTGCGGTGAGCAACTCGGCATCGGTACACAACAGACCGGGTTGCTCCTGCGTTCCCCCGAATAACCCCACAGGCGAACACTAAACGGCGCCGGGGGTGGCTTCGGACACCAATTTTTCCCGGGCCTACCGACGTGGGCCGATTCAGGACGAAGGCGGGGGAATACTTTAGGACGCGGCTTTGAGCGTAATTTCCGAGACGTCGGTGCGGCTTTCGCCGTCCACCGAGCCGAGGGTGGGAATCCACACCAGCACGTTCGATGTCGGTGACGCGCCGTCCACCTCGATGGTGTTCGACCCCGGTTTCAACGGGGTGGGCTTGGTGAGGGCGGTCGTGTCGCCCAACGCCGACGGCGACGCCGTCGATGAAGACCGGATCTGCACGGCGGTACCGGTGCTGTTGACGTTGATGGTGACAGACCCGAGAATGGCCGGTTTCGGCAGCTGCAACATCAGGCCGAGGCCGTTTTTGAAGCTGGGGAACGGTTTCGGGTCGGAGTATGTGTCGGTGGGCCAGACCGTTGTCGGGTCACCGTCGATTGCGAGCCCGGCCAGGGCCGGCGCGTCGGCGTCGCCTCCGGGTGAGAAAACCGTTGCGCGAACGGGTTTGATTACCGAACCGTCGCGAGTCGGCCCGGCAGTTTCTGACGAGGACGGTGCGTTGAGGCCGAGTTCGTCACCACCTAGTCCGTCGCCGACATCGCCGAAGATCCGGCCAAGCACTGTCGTCAGCAGGACCAAGGCTACGACGACGATCACGGCGGCCACCGCGAGTCCGAACATGACGCCCTTGCGCCGGCGCAGCCCCGACTCGGGGTCAGATGCGGAACCGAGCCAGCCCCCATTGTGGGTGTCGGGTGCGGCGACCTCGACCGGCGCGATGTGTTCGGTGCGGTCGGCGATCGCAGTGGCCTGCTGCAGCAGGTTCAGCAGAGTCGGTGCGCTCCGAATCCCGCCACCCTCTTGGACGGCGTGCGACGCGGCGGCCGAGATCTGGAACGGGATGTCGCGATCGAAGGCGCGGGGTTCGATGGGCTGGCCGGCAGCGTCATGCTCTGCCGGCTCGAGCCCGCTGGGTTCGCCGGATACGGGCAGCGGCCACCGGTCGACCAGCAGCGCATACAGCGACGCCCCGATCCCGCGGATGTCCTGCTCGGGCGTGGCATCGGGCATCGTCGCCGGGAACGCGAGCGCCACGTCGCCCTCAATGCTGACGCGGATACGGCTGGGATGGTCGACCGACAGAGCCACCCCGCTGCGGTGTGCGGCATCGGCCGCCGCTGCCAGCGACTGGATCGCCCGGGCGCCGCCGATCGGAGACGGTGTGGTGTCGGCGACCTCGGCCAGCGAGCCGCCCCGGATCCACTCCGAGACGACCAGGCCGCCGGAACCGGTGCCGACAACATCGAGCACGTGTGCCACACCGGGCATGTTGAGCTGGCTCAGCCGCTGCGTGCGCGCCAGGATCTCCTGCACCTGTTGGTCGGGCAGGGAGCCGGTGGGGCCGACGAACGTCAGTGCCACCTGGCGGTCGAGCGCAGTGTCGAGCGCCTGCCAGAACTGCAGGTGGGGTGGGCCGCCGTGGAAAACCAGCAGCCGGTAGCGCCTATTGGCGATCATCGCGCCGGGGATCAGCTGAACGTCCTCGGCGGCGCTCGCCGCCTGGATCGGCGGTCCCCTTGTCGGGTCGCCGGTGTAGTCGGCGGGCGGGCGCGCAGAGGCCGGGGACGGTAGTTTCGTGGTGGCAGGGTCCGACGGCTTCGCGCGCTCCCCAAACGTGTCTGGCACGTCGGGCTGGAAGTCGTCAGCGGACGGCCGAGCCGTCGAATCGGGAGTCGAGTCGGACGTCGAGTCGGACGTCGAGTCGGACACAGACGGGCGGTCGATACGGGTGGTCTGGGGAAGACCGGCGTTGTCTGACCCCGGGGGGTGGGAAACGCCGGCGGGTTTGTCGCTCACCGCAGATCCTTTCCGCCTCCAGTCATCGGCAACCTCAGCCGAAGGTCCGCGCTGCGCCGCCGTCAAATGTGAGCGTCCGCGTGGCGAGGACAAATTCCTTTGATCAGGGTACGGGAGGCCGCGGTCGCTGCGTGGGCGGACGGGAGGCTGGGGTTTGGCGGCCACGGCAGAGCGCGCAGCGACGCGCCGGCGGACCGCGGCAAGTGCCGCACGCGCGTCGGGCACCCTGGCGCCGAGCAGCACCGCGACGATGATCGGCACCATCACAGAGCCGAGCACCGACAGCCGCAGCAGCGAGCCGGCGCCACCCCATTTGCTGGTCAGGTCCTCCAACCCGAGGAGTTGGTCGATGACGTGGGCGGTCAGGCCGGCGGCGATCGACGCGGCGATCGTCACCAGGATGGTGCGCACCACGTCAAGGCCGATCAGCCGACCGTCCGGCGGGTTCAGGCGGGCGCGCAGCAGGAAGTAGCCGACGGTCGCGCCGGCCAGAAACCCGAGTCCGTTGGCAAGGCCCAGGTAGCCGGCGACGAGGTTGGGGTCGTCGGTGAGGTGCGGAGCCGCCAGCGAGGCGACGATCTTCACCACCGTGATCACGATGATCAGCACGATCGGGGTCCAGGGTTCCACGCGCGCGTAGAACACCCGTAGCTGCAGCAGAACCAAGGCGTAGGGGATGAGGGTGAACGCCGACAGGGCGATCGCCGTACCGAGATAGCCCGCGTCAACTTCGCCGAAGTTGCCGTAGGCGAACAGTGCGCTGCCGATCGCGGGGCCGCCGACCGTCATCATCGCCACGATCGGGATCAGCGTCACCATCGTCAACCGGGTCGCCAGCGACAGGTCGGCCAATACCGCCGGGCCGTTCTCGGCGGCGGCGTTGCGCGACAGGCGCGGCATCACGACGGTCAGCACGGTGACACCGATGATGCCGAACGGCAACTGCAGCACCAGCCACGTGTAGTTGTAGATGGCGGGCCCGGATGCGGCTGCGGCACTGGCGATCTGGTTGCCGACAATCAACCCAACTTGACTGACGAGGACGTAGAGCACCATCGCCAGTGCCATCATGCCGAACTTCTTGAGGCGAGCGTCGATGCCCCATAGCGGGCGCAGACTCACCCGTTGGGCCCGGATCGCGGCGAACAACACTGCGGCCTGGGCGATCACGCCGAGAGTTGTGCCGATACCGAGCACTAGCAGTTTGGCGTTGCCCATCTCGACGGGGTTAATCGAAAGTTTGCCCGGTACAAGGACATACAGCCCGAGCGTGAGGATCGCGACGACGTTGTTGACGACGGGGGCCCAGGCAGGTGGTCCGAAGATATTGCGGGTGTTCAGAATCGCCATGAACACCGAAGACAACCCGTAGAAGACGATCTGCGGAAGCAGCAGGTAGGCGAACGCGGTGGTCAGGGGCCGGTTTACCAGTGGGTCCGAACCCAGCATCAAGTCGACTAGAAGTGGTGCCGCCAGCGTCGAGGCGAGGGTGACCACCAGCAGCAGCGTGGTGGCCAGCGTTAGCAGCCGTCGCACGAAAGCGGTTCCGCCGTCGGGATCGTCGCGCTCGGCGCGCGCTAGGACCGGCACGAAGATCGCCGTGAACGTCGCCTCGAGAACTAGTGCGGCGATAAGGTTGGGCAATTGGTTGGCGACGGTGAACGCGCTGGACAAAGCGGCACCGAGGATCGTTGCGAGCAATACGATCCGAGCGAAACCGGTTAGTCTGCTGACAAGCGTGGCCGCGGCCATCCCCCACGATCGCGACACCACCGCAGAATCGGAAAGTTCGGTGCGGTCGCGGCTATTCACTGTCGCCACCGGGGACCGACTTGGCCGGACGCGCCGGTGGCACTGTCGGACTCGTGCCGCGGCCGACCTCGTCGTCGCCGTAGGCCAGCGCCACCTCGATCGGATCGGGGCGGTCCAGATCAGCACGGTCGGGTTGGCCGCGGAACCGGTGCCATAGCCGTCGGCCAGCCAGCAGGAACAGCACGGCGCCGGCGGATAACGTGATGAAGAAGAGCAGCTTGCCGTATGCGTTGGAGTGCACCGACAGCCGAACCGGCTCACCCAGCGGCAGCCCTTCGGCGGTGCGCAGTGAGATGTCCACCGCGACCCGCTGAGTGAAATGCACCTCGATAGGAACCTTGAGAGGCAGGAAACCCGGCGGCAACACGATCTCACCCATGTCGGTGACTGTCATGCCTGGAGGCGCGTGGATATCCAGTGTGACCCGGATCGGCACCGGCAGGTCATTGCGAAGTGCCAGGGGTAGCGGGCTGCGTTCGGTCGCCAAGGTGTACGAGCCGCCCGGGTTCACGATGGACACGGCATTGAACAGATTCTCCACAGTGCGAGCTACGGTCGTGAGCCGTTGCTGCGCCAGCCCGTTGCGGGCGTTGGGCGGCACCGAAAGACTCAGTGCCCGAAGTAGATCCTCGCGCAGCGGCGCCGTGTACTGGCTGCCGGTCTGCCCGGTGCGTTCATCGGTGACTAGTGCCGCCGTCAGGCCCCCAAGCCGGCCGTTCACCGCGGCGATACCGGACACGACCTCGTCGTCGAACCGCCCTCGCTGGTTGCCCAACGGCCCGGACGGCAGCGAAGAGAAGTCGGACACCGCGTTGGCCTCGTTGATCAGGGCGGTCAGCGGGCGTGGCACCGAAAGTCCGGCCCGGATGCTGGTAGCCACCGCGGTCAGAATCGTCTGCGCGTCCTGCGCGGTCAGATTCCACAGCAGGGGCGGCATCAGGATCTGGGTTCGTGGCGCAGTGTCGGGCTGCAGGCTTCGCCACAATAGCGAGGCGAGCGCGTCCTGGCGCCGCGCAACCTCACTGTCCTGTTTGAGCGCGACGTCCAGCGAGGGGTCGAGATAGGAAGGCGCTTCGGGGGCGGTACCCATACCGGCCAGGGCCGCCCCCACCGCCGGGTCGAAGGGTGCTGCGACGACGGTGGGTGTGTAGCGCACGGGCGCGGTTTCGGCGGTTTCGAGTGCACCGCTGTCGGAGCCGCCTGGTCCGGTCAGCTCAGCAGCAGCGATCGCCACGGTTGGACTCTGTTCGGACAGCAAATGCACGGCGGGCCCGGTCAGCGGCGCATCGCCTACCAGGGTGGCGCCGCGGGTCGAGGTGACGCCGAGGATCTGGTCGACGACGCTGCCGGCGCCGGTGGTGGCGGCGGACGACAGGCCCGGGTCGGCGACCCGATGCAGTGCGTCGAGGTCGGCCTGGGCATAGGTCGTCGGTGCCACACACATCCGTTGGGCCAGCGCCTTGAGCCTGTTGAGCCAGTCAACGGCGGCCAGCTGCCCGGTGCCCGGATGTGTCGGGGTACCCGGGCCTGCCTCGGAGGCGTCATTGACGACGTAGCCACTGGTCATTGCATTGACCGTGACGAGCAGGTCGGGGTCGACGGCCAGACACAACGCGTGGGTGATTTCCCCGCGGGGATTGACCTCCGGGCTAGTCGCAAAGTCGACGGCGGTCAGCATGATGTCGAGGCGTCCTCCGGTGGCCAGCGAGGTCGCGAGGTCGTCGTCGATCAGCCGAACGGGAGCAGTGCCTCCCGGGGCTCCGGCGGCCAGTCGGGGCCGGTCGGCCAATGGCCAGAACATCGTCAAGCCGACCGGGCGGCGGATGTCGGGCGGCACGGCGGAACTCAGCGCGTCGCTTTCGGTCGCATCGGGGGGCACCCCAAGCACCGGCAGCAGGAATCGTGAGTCATCGAGCCGGGCAGGTGTTCCGTAGTCGGGAGTGCCGTTGACGTTGACCATGACGGGGTAGACGCCGGGACTTTCGATATTCAGCGAGGGACCGTCAGCCGAGCGCAGCGGATATGCCAGCCGGAATGGAACGTCTTGTCCGCGAGCGATTTCGGCTGTGACTGTGATGAAGTCGGCCACCGGTTGGTACTGATCGACGTCGCCGGATAGGTCGGTGCGAAGCGCGCTCGAGGATGCGACGGCCGCGGCGTGCTCGAGCCGCACCACCACGTCGCGGACCGCACGGTCGCCGATGTTGCGGATCTTGCCGGTAACGGTCACCAGTGGTTCGCTGGTCGTGGTGACGACTTCGGGGGTAACGCTGTCGATCTGCACATGCAGGAATGGGGTGACCCTCGGTTGGGCGTTCGCCATCCCGGGGCCGGTGAGGGGTAACAGGGCCAACAGCAGCGCGATGACGGTCGCCAGCAGCCGTTCGGGCGGCCCGCTCACGGTCCCGGTCCGCAGCCGTTCGTCCGCCGGCCGGGCTGTGGTTGAGCGGTGGGGTCTGGTCTGTGGTTGCGGGTGTGCGAGTGCGTCTGCGCTCGCCGCCGCGGGGTAGTTCGGGGCAGCGGCGGCAACGCGCCGGGCCCGTCGGACTGAAGCTTGGCGATCAGTTCGTCGGCGACCCCGGCGAGGCGCCGTTCGTCGGTGTAGGCGAGCCGCGACGGCAGGTCGCCCAGAGGCACCCAGGCCACCTCGGTGACCTCGACATCCTCGTCGGAGAGCTCACCGCCGAGGAACCGCATCAAGTAATGGTGCACGGTTTTGTGCACGCGCCTGCCCTCGGTGACAAACCAGTAGTCGATGCTGCCCAAAGCTGCGAGCACGCTGCCTTGGATACCGGTCTCCTCGGCGACTTCGCGGATCGCGGTCTGTTCGGCGGTCTCACCCACCTCGATATGGCCTTTCGGCAGTGACCACAACATCCGTCCGCGCCGGTCGATGCGGCCGATCAACGCCGCTACCTGGCTTTCCTTGGGCCCGTCGATACCGTTGACGACCAGGCCTCCCGCGGAGGTTTCGTGTACGGTTCGAAGCCGGTCGGGGGACCGTCGGGGACGCGCTTTCTGTGGCTTGGGTGCTGGAGTCGACGGGTTGCTCTCAAGACTGGACCGAGTGTGTTGGCGGTGCCCGCCGGGCTGGCCTGCTCCGGCCTCGGGCGGGCCTGCCGCGCGTCGGCCGCGGCGCCGACCTCGGCGCCGTCGGGGTTTGGGCTGCTCGCCGTCCGACACCCAAGCGATAGTAGCTGGGATGAACGGCAGCCCTCGTCGCACTCGCCGGTCGGTGACATGGCTGTGACCAGTAGGCTCATCGGACGTGTCCGACCCCCGCCAAGACAGTGCCCCCAGCGACGACGTTTCGGAGTTGCTGGCC
>CAXMSM010000328.1:0-2974 GCA_964195655.1 uncultured Gammaproteobacteria bacterium
AACGAGGCCGCCCTTACCGAAGCTGCAGAGGCAGCGGGGGCGCTGGAGAACAGAGTAGGCGAAGTAGATGAGGAGCCGAAGACTGAACAAGACCACAGCGGCCCCCAAAGCCGTCTGCAACTGACGCAATCACTACCGACCGACCCCAACCGTGAAACGAGAGGAAACAATCATGGCTGAGAAGAACCAGATCGATGTTGAGGACCTGAAGGCCCCGCTGCTCGCCGCCGTCGGCGCTGCGGACCTGGCCCTGGAGCGTGTCAACGAGATCGTTGCGACGCTGCGTGACCGTGCCGGCGATGCCCGCACCGATGCCGAGGCCCGCGTCGAGAAGAGGCGCGCGCGCATCAATAAGTTGCAGGGCGAATTGCCGACGCAGTTCGGCGACATCCGCGAGCGGCTGACCTCCGACGAGGTGCGCAAGCTTGCCGAGAACTACGCCGAGACCGCGCAGACGACCTACAACAAGCTCATCGAGCGTGGCGAGGCCGCACTGGAGCGCCTGCGCACCCAGCCGGCGCTCGAAGATGCTGCTAACCGCGTCGAGGGCTACACCGACCAGGCCGTCGAGCTGACCCAGGAAGCTCTGGGCAACGTAGCGACGCAGACCCGTGCAGTCGGTGAACGCGCCGCCAAGCTGGTTGGTGTCGAGTTGCCGAAGAAGGCTGTGCCGGCGAAGAAGGCGGCCAAGAAGGCTCCGGCCAAGGCCCCCGCCAAAAAGGCCGCGGCCAAGGCTCCGGTCAAGAAGGCCGCGGCCAAGGCCCCGGCCAAGGCCCCGGCCAAGAAGGCCCCGGCCAAGAAGGTCACCCAGAAGTAGTCATCACCCCCAGGTGCGCCGCTGAAGGCGCGCCTGGGGTGTGGTCGAAGTCGACCAGGGGACGTAACCCGCATAGGCTGTCGAGCGTGGAGCTCCAAGGCCTGGTGGGTTACGTCCTTCTCGCTTTACAGCTCGCTGTCCTGGTGACAGCGATCTACGCGTTCGTGCACGCTGCGATTCAGCGACCTGACGCCTATACCGCGACGGGCAAGCTGACCAAGCCGGTATGGCTGGTGATCCTCGGGGTGGGCGCGCTGTTGGCGCTCGCGCTCGGCATTACCGGTATTGCGATCGCGGCAGTCGCCTCTGGCGTATACCTTGTCGACGTTCGGCCCAAGATCCTTGAAATCCAAGGGAAGTCGCACTAGTGCGGCGCATTTTCGCTATCGCGATTGCGGCGTTCGTCCTACCTATCGTAGCGGCACCCATCGTGGCGGCACCCATTGCGGTGGCCACGCCGGTCCTCGCTCCGCCGCCTTACGTCGACCACGTCAAGTGGGCCAAGTGGGGCGACCTGTCCAGCCTGCGGGTGTATCCAACCGCCGCGGGACGGGACGTGTCGGGCAGGCCGGGCACCGGTGGCCAGGCTGACGAAGCCTGGACCGAGGTGCTTACGCTCGCGCCCGATGCCACGATTCCGGGTATGAGAGAACAGTTCATTTGTCACTGGCGGTTCGCCGAGCTGATCGAGCCCGGCAAGACCAGCTGGAACCTCGAGCCATGGCGCCCCGAGGTCACCGATGAGGAGATGGTGGTCGCCGGCTGCAACCCAGGTGGCACCGAAGAGCCCTTCTGATGGGCTCATACACTCGCGCCCAGGTGGCGGCGCTGGTCGATCACACGCTGCTCAAACCGGAGGCTACCGATGCGGATATCGTCGGTTTGCTCGCTGAGGCGGCCGAACTCGGAGTCTTTGCGGTGTGCGTCTCACCCACGATGGTCTCGGCGGCTGGATCGATGGCGAATGGTCCAGTTATCGCATCCGTGGTGGGGTTCCCTTCAGGCAAACACCTTTCGGCGGTCAAAGCCGACGAGGCCCGCTCGGCGGTCGCCGCCGGCGCGGTGGAGATTGACATGGTGATCGACGTCGGTACCGCCATTGCGGGTGTGCTCGACCTAGTGCGGACCGACATCGTGGCGGTGCGCGATGCGGTGCCGCAGGCGGTGCTCAAGGTCATCGTCGAATCGGCAGCTCTACTTGAGTTGCGTGGCGAGCCACTGCTTGTCGATATCTGCCGGGTCGTCGAGGACGCGGGCGCCGATTTCGTGAAGACCTCTACCGGATTTCATCCCAGCGGGGGAGCGTCGACACGCGCCGTTGAACTGATGGACGGCACCGTCGGAGGCCGGCTCGGCATCAAAGCCAGTGGTGGAATCCGCACGGCTACAGACGCTTTGGCCATGCTCGACGCAGGTGCGACGCGACTCGGGCTGTCCGGTACCCGCGCGGTGCTCGACGGGCTCGGCTGACCCTAAAATCCGCCGAAGCAGGGGTCTTCGGTCTGCTTCGGAATCGACGCGTTGCTCGTCGAGAACTGGCTCACCACACCGGTGTCGGTGACCTGAATGGAGTCGGCGTGGATGTCCATCGGATAGTCCTGGGTCAGCTGGGAGGTAAACGCGTCCAGCGCTGGCTGCACAACCTCCCGCGGCAACGTGAAGCCCAGCCCGGTCACGTTCTGCACCTGAAGCGAGATGCCGCCGTCGACTACAGTCGGGCGCGCGGTGATGCTGCCCAGCGCCCCCTTGAGCTGGATGGTTCCGGCGGTCGGATTGGTCGTCACACCGGTGACGAAGCTGCCGATCAGGGGGATCGCGCCCTGGATCGTCTGCTTGATGCCCTCGGCGGACCAGGTGATGTTGGCCACCAGCGAGCCGAGTGACCCACTCGATGTGGGGGAGTCCGCCAAGCGGACATCATTGATATCCAGATTGAGCTTCATCCCCTTGGCGTCGCGCACCTGATCGCCCGCAGTCTCGATGTGGATGTTCGTGTAGTGGCCCGACACATGTTGCAGCAGGAAGGGCGGCAGCACATCGAACGACACGGTGGCGTCATCGTGGACGATGCACGCGACTATTTTGGCGACCACCGAGTCGGCGCGGTTGCGCGCGTAAAACTCACCGCCAAGAAGGCCGGCGAACACCAGCGCCAGC
>CAXMSM010000329.1:0-7888 GCA_964195655.1 uncultured Gammaproteobacteria bacterium
CAGCCTGGAATGCTGGTACGCCCACATCCCGGGAATTAAGGTAGTCGCGCCGGCAACGGTGGCCGACGCGTACGGGATGCTCGCATCGGCGCTCGCCGACCCCGATCCGGTAATGATCTTCGAGCACGTCCAGCTGTACAACACCGCGGCAGAGATCGACGAACTGACGCCCACCGACATCTCACGCGCCGCGATCCGTCGCCCCGGATCGGACGTGACCGTGATCGCCTACGGCGGGTGCGTCCCGAAAGCGCTTGACGCGGCCAACGAGTTGTCGGTGGCCGGAATCGACTGTGAGGTCATCGATCTGCGCGTCCTTCGACCCCTCGATACCGCCACGATCGTCGAGTCCGTTCGCAAGACCCACCGCGTCGTGGTTGTCGACGAGGCGTGGCGCACCGGCAGCTTGGCTGCCGAGATCAGCGCGCGCATAGTCGAGGACGCGTTCTTCGAACTCGACGCTCCGATCGCCCGTGTCTGCACGGCAGAGGTGCCGGTGCCGTACGCGAAGCACCTGGAACAGGCTGCGCTGCCGCAGCCGGCCAAGATCGTCGCCGCGGTGCAGGGCCTGTTCGGGGACGCGCGATGATCGAGTTCAAGATGCCGGCCCTCGGTGCCGACATGGACGAAGGCGCGCTCAACGAATGGCTGGTCAAACCGGGCGACAAAGTCACCCGCGGCCAGATCGTCGCGGTGGTCGAGACCACGAAGGCCGCAGTCGAAATCGAATGCTGGCAGGAGGGCACTGTTCACGAATTGCTCGTCCCCGTCGGTGACACCATCCAAGTCGGAACCGTTATGGCGACGCTGCTGGCGCCGGGCGACACAGCCGCGGCGCCGCAACCCTCGGTTGCGCCGACCGTCACGGCGGTCGAGGAGGCGGTCAGGGAGGCGTCGGCGGTCACCACGGCGGTATCGGCACCGGCGCCGGCCATGATGGCAGCACCGCCCGCGCCGCACCTACGGCGCTGGGTCTCGCCCGCCGCCCGCCGGCTGGCCTCATCACTCGCTGTCGACATCGAATCAGTGACCGGTTCGGGCCCCCAAGGCTCGGTCACGATCACCGACGTCGAGCACGCCGCCGCGTCGGCGCAAAAGCCTGAGCCCAAGAAGCCCGAGGCCAAGGCCTCGGCGGCCGACCGGGCCGCTCACATGCGGCGCTCGATCGCGGCCGCGATGAGCCGATCCAAGCACGAGATCCCGCACTATTATCTCGCCGACGAAGTCATCATGGACCCGGCGCTGACATGGTTGGCCGAGCGAAACGCGGGGCGGCCGATCACCGAGCGCGTGCTGCCGGCCGTGCTGCAGTTGAAGGCGGTCGCGCTCGCTGCGAAGCGCTTCAAAGAATTCAACGGATTCTGGCAAGACGACGGTTTCGTGGCTGCTCCCGATGTTCACGTCGGCGCGGCGATCTCGCTGCGCGCCGGCGGCTTAGTTGCACCAGCGATCCACAATGTCTGCACCAAGAAACTCGACGAACTGATGAGCGACCTCACCGACCTGGTGGCACGTGCCCGGGCCTTCTCACTGCGCAGTTCGGAGATGTCGGACCCGACGATCACCGTCACCAATCTCGGGGATCAAGGCGTCGACAGCGTCTTCGGAGTGATCTACCCGCCTCAGGTCGCGCTGGTCGGCTTCGGCAAGCCAGCGCAACGGGTATCGGTGATCAACAAGGGAATCCGGGTCACCACCAACGTGCAGGCCACGCTCGCCGCGGACCACCGCGCCAGCGATGGACACCGCGGCGCACTGTTCCTCGCCGCGATCAACGAACTGCTGCAACAGCCGGACGAACTCGAAGGGTGAAACGCAATGAACACAGCCCACATACGCGGCGAGGTGCTGTCGGTATTGACCAGTATTGCCCCCGAAGTGGACGCCGACAACATCACCGATGATGAACTCCTGCGTGACCAGGTGGATCTCGACTCGATGGACTGGCTGAACTTCCTCATCGGGATTCACAAGAGACTCAATGTCGACATCCCCGAGTCGGACTACGCTTCTCTGCGGACCCTCGCCGACGTGGTGCGCCATGTTGACGAGCATCAAACCGCCGTGAAGTAAGGCGACCACCCTTTCGCCGACGAGATCTTCGCTGAGACCTCAGCCCCGAACTGACACGGACGCTGTGGGCACAAGTGCCACCGCCTCACGGTCGGCAGCCGACGAGCGTGCGTCAGCGAGTCAACTGCCCGCCGGTGACTGCGTCCAGGACCTCTCTGAGGTGAATGAGAATCCACAGGTGCCCTGCGCCGGTCACGAACCTCGCCTGGCAGGACGGGACCGCGCGGCTCAGGTACGCCCCCATTGCGGGAGGAACGCTTCGATCCAGTTCACAGGACCACGAGAGGACATCGGTCTCAATCTCCCTCAATGGAAAGCCCCAAGGGCGCCCGTGGTTGGCGACCATGTCGTCCACCATCCCCTCGGCACCGCCGCGCACCGCTTCGCCGAAGTCGGCCACCAGCATCTTTTGGATCTCAGTCCGATCGAGTACGGCTCTGTCCACGTCGTGCATCTTGGACTTCATCGTGTCGATGTAACGCCGCGGATTGCGCCGGATCATCGATGCCAGGAATCGTATGTTCCAACTGGACAGCCGCGGCAGATACCAGGCCAGTTTCATGAAGAACCGGTTGGTCCCGCTCATTCCTTCGAAGACCCCGGGAGCGTTGGTCGGTGCGGGAGATGAGACGATACCCACTGCCGTCAGGCGCTCCGGCATCTTCCAGGCGCAAGCCAGCGCGCCAGGGCCACCGCCTGAGATACCGACGATCGCGAACTTCCCGATCCCCAGCGAATCCGCCAGCGCCTCAACGTCGGTTGCCCACTGCAGGAGCGTGCGGCCGGGGTTGGGATCCGAGGCTCCGTAGCCGGGACGATCCGGCGCCACGATTCGGGCGGCGGCGGGAAGCGAACTATCCGGCAGCATGCTCCATCCGAGGCGTGAGCCCGGCAGTCCGTGAAAGACGAAGACGGGGACACCTGTACGGTCCCCGTACTCCGCATAGGCGAGTCGCCGGCGGTCGGGCAGCCGGATCGCAGCATCGACTCGAGGTGACGTCACGGCGGCCGCCTGGTGGGGGCGTTCATCGAGACGCGCTCGGCAGTCGAGAAAGTCACGGGGTCACAGCCTCGCCGTAGGTCAAGATCGTGCATTCGACGCCCAATCTCTCTGCTTCAGCACCGCTTCCAGAGCCTCATCGATGTCCATCGTCCAGGTGTGCCGGCCGAGTCCGCCGATCGGCAGCATCAACACGTCCTCGCAGACGTCTTCCCATTCCGGCACTAGCACCGTGTCACCGAGATTGACGAAGGACGTGTCTCCTATCGTGATCCGGAATCCCATGGCTCCGATCCCCACTCGCTCACCGGGCCCGGGCTGTGCACGGTACGTGGCGCCGAGAATCGGGGCGGCAATGGGGCCGTGAACCGTCTTCACCGCCTCGACCGGTACACCGTCAAGGCTGACCGACTGCCAATGGTGGTCGCGGTCACCGTGGGTGATCACGATATGGGTGACACTCGGCCATTCCGATTCGGGAATCAGACTCCGGAGTTTGAACATCCACAGGTTCTGTCCCGGATCAACGGCGACTTTCGCGTTGCCGTTCTCGATCAGGAACGCGTTGTCCAGGCAGTGGGTGATTCTCATGGTGAGGCAGGGTTTCGGCAGTCAAGGACCGCAGGCTCCCTGTTCCAGCCGAGGCTCAGCTCCGCGCTGGCTGATGGCCCCATGTGATATCTCTCTGTTCTCGACGTGCCTTGTGCGGCACTACAATCCGGTCGGATATGTCTCCGGTGTCTCGCCGGCTGTCCACAAGCTGGTCACCTCGAGGGGTTCGAGCGCTCGTGTCTTGTCGATGTGGATGGTGGCGTCGAATTGCTCTGCGGGGCGGACATGAAAGTAGTGGCTTTGTCGTTCTGTCGCCGGTTGGTAGATCACGCCGATGGCCCGGCTCAACCGAACCGCGGCCAGGGGTTCTTCGGCCGAAGGGCTGATCATTGGCGACACGAGGAAGGCCGGTTTACCGGTCTCATGGAACAGCTCTTCGACGCTGCCGTTGAGGGCGGGTCTGACGGCCTTGCGCTCGGCATCGCCGCCCCATTCGCTGGCTGCGGTGACGGTGCCGGAGTAGGTGGTCAGCCCGATCAGGCGGGATGCGTCGCCGTGTTGTTCGCGAACCAGCTGCCCGAGCGTTAGTTGCCCATCGGCACCCACTTCGGTGGCTTGCGCGTCGCCGACGTGAGAGTTGTGCGCCCACACCACGATTCGGGCAGGTTCGCGCTCGGGATGGCGGTCCAGATGGGCCAGCAATGCCTGCAACGTCTCGGCCATGTGCTGGTCACGAAGATTCCAGGACGTGACGCGCCCGCCGAACATCGCACGGTAGTAGACCTCCGCGTTGCGGACGGTTTGCGCGTTCTGCTGCGCGTAGAAGGCCTCGTCCTCGGCAAGTAGCCCGTCCCGGCGCGCGTAATCCAGTGCGTTGCGTTGCATCTCGACCAGCTGCTCGATCGCTTGGCGCTCACATGTCAGACCCGCGCCGAAGGCCGCGGCGAATCCGTAGGCCTGGCCGTCGTCGGCCGAGGTGTGGTCGAAGCACGCGTACCGGTCCCGCGCCCGCGCTGCCGCCCGCGGGTCGACCTTGTCGAGGTAGGCGATCACTTCCTGCATCGATCGATGCAGGCTGTACAGGTCCAAACCGTAGAACCCGGTCTGGCGTTCGTCACGCTCCAGGCAGAGTTGGTTGTGTTCACGCAGCCAGTCCACGAAGCCTCGAACCACAGTGTTGCGCCACATCCAGGCGGGAAAACGCTCGAACCCACTCAACGCCTCGTTGGCGGATTGATCCTCGCCTAGGCCGCGCACAAACCGATTCACCCGGTAGGCGTCGGGCCAATCCGCCTCCGCGGCAACGGCGCAGAAACCCTTCTCCTCGATCAACCATTTCGTGATCCTGGCGCGTGCCTCGTAGAACTCATGTGTGCCATGCGAACTCTCGCCGATCAACACGATGCGCGCATCGCCGATGATCTCTTCTAGCGCGCCGGTCGGTGGCACACCGCCGGGCGCGTCGACAGCCGATCGGCGGATCAGGTCCGCCACCGTCTCCTTGGACCGGGTAGCCGAGACGGCTACCCCCTCAGTGGGAGTGGCAAGGAGATCACGGACCTCCTCATCGCTGACTTGGCTGAAGTCCCAGAATGCCTCGCCGACCGCGAGGAAAGGCGTGGGCATCGTCGCGCATACGACGTCATCGACGATGCCGGCTAACTCTCGGCAGGTCGACTCCGGTGCCGCAGCCACCGCGATGACGATCTGGGCTGGTTCGGCCACCCGCAATGCCTGTACCGCGGCGAACATGCTGGCCCCGGTCGCGAGCCCGTCATCGACGAGGATCACCGTCTTGCCGGCGACGTCGGCCGGCGGGCGGCCCCCGCGGTAGGCGGCCTCGCGTCGGGTCAGTTCACGTCCCTCACGTTCGGCGACGTCGCGCAGCTGCTGCGGTGTGACTTGTAACGCCCGCAGCACGTCGTCGTTCACAACGACTCGACCATCGCTGGCCAACGCGCCCATGGCGAACTCCTCATGACCGGGGGCGCCAAGTTTACGCACGATGAATGCATCAAGCGGAACTCCAAGGGCCGCGGCCACTTCCCAGGCAACAGGAAGTCCGCCGCGGGCGAGGCCGAGGACGACAACATCCTCACGCCCGCGGTATGCGCCCAGCAAATCGGCCAGTATCCGGCCCGCTTCGCGACGGTCACGAAAGACCCGCTTCGGTGAACTTTGAATGTGGCCTCTTGTGCGGGTCATCGCTATCGTCCATCCCCTGAGAGTGGTAGGTCAGTACAGGAATTCGGCCGGCCGATGGGTGACGGCCTCGATATCCTCCGTCGTTACCGTCAACATCCGTTTCCCCAGATCCGATAAAGCGCGGGCGACGGCGAGTTCGTCGCCGATCTCGGCGATGTTCCGGTCAGTCGGATCCAGCCTGGCCATGCCCACGCCAACCAACTCCTTTTCCCGCCAGCGCAGCCTCGCCTTCTCCCGGGTAAGTCCTGAGTGTTCGTCGATCGACACCTCCACGGTCCAGGCCTTGCGGACGTGTCCCTGCTGGCTGTCGCTCATGGCGTTTTCCCTCCTAGCGGGGGTGAATCCCGGAGTATCCGGCTGCTCAGGGACGGTTGAATTGGCCTGTCTGCGGATTGAACCGAAATATGGTTCTCGCCAGCTTCCTAATCCCACCACGGCACCGAGGGCGCCGGTAGGGACCGAAGTCCTTGCCTGGAGGGCCATTCGTCGGCTCGACACTCATCGCCGAGGATCACCGATCCCGAGGACGACGGCGGCCAGGTGCGCCCGAGTGACCTCTACCGCTGACAGCGCCCGACTGGCGAAGGCTTGCGGAAGCTCGGAGATTGACGCGTAGCAGGGGTCGTCGCCGGGCTTATCGAAACAATGCCGCCTTACCGAACCATCGCCAGCCGACCGCCCTCGACACACCCAGGCCCCGCCGCGGTGTCGATGATCTCACCAGCCCGAATAGCTGCCCCGAAACTGTCGTTGAACCTCAACCGGGATCGCCGGACGCCCCAATGCAAACCCCTTCACAACGCGGGGTGTTGCGCTAACCGACTGAAATCGAGCGATTCAGTCTCGTTTCTTAGAACCGCGACATCGCGCGGAGCGCGCGCAGGCGCGCTTGATAGAAGCATCGGCCGGCCTCGTCGAGGGCCCCACGAAGGCAATTCGCGCGCGACCTGCCTAAGACGGGCGTCGCCCGTCGCCGACCGCGAATCGCGGTTAGGCTTCGGCAATATGTTGGCTATGGCGAATACCCGGGGCACGGCGTTGGCGGGCGTCGTCGGCGCGGCGGTGCTGGCGGCGTTCCTGTTGGTGCCTGGTCTGCGGCTGGGTGTGGACCGGCCGTGGCTCGGCGCAGTCGTCCTGGTTGCGCCTGTCGCGGTGCTGCTGACCGGTACGGGCTACCGACACTACGGGCTCGGGCGTGCGGCCGCGGTCGCGATGGCGGTGACGCTGGCGGCCGATGCCGTCGGCTGGGTTGTCGCGGTATTCACCCTGGTGAAGGTGCTGAGCGGGGAAGGCGTGGCGCCGGTTTGGGCGATCTTGCTGTCCGTCACGCCGGCGGTGTCTGTGCTGATGCTGGGTGTGTTGGCGCTGCGCATCGTCCCGGCGCGTTCGGTGCCCGGGTGAGGGGCCTGCGAATGGGGTCACCGGCTCATCTCCACGACGTGATGCGTTCGGTCCTCTCGACGGAGGTCGCAGACCCAAGTTGACTAACTACCAAGTGGGCCAACTGCCAGACGTCGTCGCCGTGACTGCTGATCATGGCCGGGTAGACACAGCGACTGCCAGGAAGCCCCCCAACCGCTATCTGTTCAACAAACTCCTCGGCCAACTCCACCACTGCCTACAACACGAGGAGACCTTCAACGAGGCCAAGGCATTCCCGGCACCGCTACGCGACGTGGCCTAGCCCAGGCCTAGCCCAGCACTTCTATCCTGAACCTTGACGACCCCGCACGGGTCGCCATCGGAGACAGCAAGAGAGAAACCGTGAACTGCGGAAACAGCCACCGCCGGACGGCCGAAAGACCTGTCTCATTTCTGCACTAATGAGACACGCTCTGCTGCAACCCGACGACACCAGCCGTACGCCCCGCGCAGCCGCGCCCGACCAGGACAGCAAAGAGAGCAGGACGGCAAGCATCGACGCAGTCAAGGCAGTCACCGTGATCACGACCTGCGAGGCTGAAGGTCACTACGAGCACATCTACGGGACGCGAAAGCCGTCCCTGTGGTAGATCTTCTTCGGTCGCCGCTGGTTATCCATGCCGGTCAACGTCTATG
>CAXMSM010000330.1:0-3772 GCA_964195655.1 uncultured Gammaproteobacteria bacterium
AACTCAGCTGGAGCTGGAACCCGAGTCCGCCCACACCGATCAGCCCCAGGATCACCGCGCTGCGGATCGCACAGTCCAGGCGGTAGAACCCGTAGGACAGCAGTTCACCGGCAGCGGCGGGCAACACCGCGTAGCAGAACGCGCCCGACCGACTCGCCCCCGCCGCGATCAGCGTCTGGGCCGGCCGCGGGTCGACGTCGTCGATGACCTCGGAGAAGACCTTCGCGGTGATCGCGCCGAACGGAATCGCGATCGCCAGTACCGCCACCACCGGTTGGATACCGAGCACGCTCAGCAGGAACAGACCCCACACCACTTCGTGGATCCCGCGCGGCACCACCAGGACCATCCTGGTGCCCGCCCAGGTGAACCGCTCCCGTCTGCCCAGCAGAGCCCGTCGGCGACCCAGTCGCCACCATGTCTGCGACCCGAGCACCCCGCCGACAGATCCGATGACCAGGCTGCCGGCCGTGCCCAGCACCGCGTAGGCCGCCGTCGTCAGCGCGGCGTCGGCGGTCAACGTCAGAAACTCAACGTCGATGCGCGGCCGCAGGGCAGCGGCGAAGAACTCACCGACCTGTGCCAGGCCCGCCGACCGGACGGCCGCGCCGCCGCCGCCGCTCACCGATGCGAGGGTGGCGAGCACGACCAACACGACCCCGGCGACCCACCACCTTCGGGTGTGCGCACCTGCGATCCGCGGGCTGCCCGCCTCGCGGACCGCGACGTTGGTCAGCACCTGCGCCAGGTGTCGCGCGGTGACGGGTGGGGCGGAACGTCGGCCGCATCTAGTTCGTAGAGTGCGTCGGTCATCGACGATGTCAACTGGCCGGGGGCAGTGTCGAACATCAGCCGGCCGTCTCTCAGCCCGAGGACCCGGTCGAAGTCTCTCCGGGCCAGCTCGACGTCGTGCAGGCTGGCCAGCAGGGTGGCGTCGGAGTCGGCGACCACCTGGTGTAGCAGGGCGACGATCTCAGCGCCGCGGGCGGGGTCGAGGCTTGCCACCGGCTCGTCGGCAAGGACGAGTGCGGGCCGCTGAACCAGCACCCTGGCGATCGCGACGCGCTGCTGCTCGCCACCCGACAGCGTCGAGGACCGCTGGGCGATCCGGTCGGCGAGCCCCACCCGGTCCAGCGCGGACCGCGCCTCGGCGACCTCGCGCGGGCGCGCCAGGGACGTGGCCGATCGCCACAGCGACCACTGGCCGAGCCGGCCCGCGTTGACGTTGTGCACCACCCGTAGCTCGTTGACTAGGTCGAACTGCTGCGCAATCGTCCCGATCCGACGCTGCACACCGCGCAGCACCCGCGCCGACGCCCCGCCGAGTTCTGCGCCGAGCACGCCGACGCTGCCCGCCGAGGGCCGCACGGTCCCGTTGAGCAGGCGGATCAGGGTGCTCTTCCCAGCGCCGCTGGGCCCGATCACGGCGACCCGCTCGCCGGCGGTGACCGTCAAGTCGAGCCGGCTGAGCGCGTGGCGTTCCGCATAGCGGACGTCGACTCCGCGTAGCTCGATGACCACCGGAGGACCTACTGGAGGAGGCCGAGCTTGCGGGCCGTCGCCTCGATGTCGGCGTAGTTCTCAGGTGAGGTGGGAACGAACGAACCAGCCTTGAACAGCTCTAGGATCTGCGTCTCCCGCTGGTCGCTGCCGTCAAGGCCGAGCAGGGCATCTCGGAGCCGGTCGGTGAAGCCGGCGCCGAACGTCTCGTCGAGATTCGGCCGCGCCAGCCAGTGATAGTCGTGATAAGGCGGGGTTCGGAAAATCTCCACCACGTCTGTGCCCACCTCGCCGTCGTCGACCCGGGCGTCCCACACCGACGAGTTCAGCGCGCCAACCTGGTATGTCCCGGCCTCGACAAGCTTGATGGTCTTGTCGTGGGAGCCGGAGAAGCCCGGGTCGCCACCGAGGTCGGTAGGTGCAACCCCCGCTTGGGAGAGGAAGAACTGCGGCATCAGCCTGCCCGATGTCGACACCTCGCTACCGAAGGTGAGTGTCTTGCCCTTCAGTTCCGACAGCCCGGCGACATCGGTGACCGGTGCCGGCCCGGCGGAAGTGTTGGCGATGAACACGCTGCGGAACTTCTCGTCGACGTCGCGCTGGGCCAGCGTGACCGAGCCGGGAAGCTGCAGCCGGGCCTGCACACCGGTGAGCCCGCCAAAGAAAACCGCGTCGAGGTCACCGCGGCGAAACGCGGTCACCGCCGCGGTGTAGTCGGTCACCGGCTGGTACCGCACGGTGACGCCGAGTTGCTCGCCGAGGTATGAGCTGACCAGCTCGTACTGCCGTTGCAGCTCCTGGGGGTCCTGGTCGGGGATGGCGCTGATGACTAACTCCCGGCCGGCATCCTCCTCGCTGCTCGAGCCCCCGCATCCGGCGGCCAGCAGGACAGCGACGAACAGCACGGCGACGAGGCGCCAAACGCCCCTTTCGGGCACAGTCAGCTGCGGGCGGAAAACGGCACGCGGGAAACCCGCGTTGATTGGCATGGTCCGTACCTTATCCCCGGCCAGGCCGACCGGCCGTGAAGCACCAGCCCGAGCGTTGAGCTACTGGTCGTCAGTCTCGTCTTCGACTTGCCGTGACGCCCGTCGGGCCCCGTCCCGAATCTCGAACACATCGGTGGCGAGCCCACCGATGGCGCTGGCGACATCCTTGACCGCACTCGTGATGATCGAAGTCACCTCACCGACCGTCGATGCGCCGGAACCGACGATCTCCTGCACCGCATCTTTGCGGATCTCACCCTTGCTCAGCTCGTCGTCCATACGTTCAGTCTGCCACGGTGAGCGGCTACGGAGGCATGCAAGACTGGCGCCCGTGGCCAGTTTCGCCCAGTGGGTCGAGGGTGCGCGTCCCCGGACGCTGCCCAACGCCGTTGCACCGGTGATCACGGGGACCGGTGCCGCGGCATGGTTAGGCGCCGCGTCGTGGTGGAAGGCGCTTCTCGCGCTGGTGGTGGCCATCGCCCTTGTCATTGGGGTGAATTACGCCAACGACTACTCCGATGGCATCCGCGGCACCGACGATGTGCGGGCCGGTCCGCTGCGGCTGGTCGGGTCGAAGCTCGCAGCGCCGCGATCGGTGTTGACAGCCGCGATCGCGAGCCTGGTCCTCGCCGCAGTCGCCGGCCTGGTGCTGGCCTGGTTCAGCGCGCCCTGGCTGATCGCAGTCGGGGCAGCGTGCATCGCCGGGGCGTGGCTGTATACCGGCGGCTCCAAGCCCTATGGCTACATGGGTCTCGGCGAGATCGCCGTGTTCGTGTTCTTCGGGCTTGTCGCGGTGCTGGGCACCCAGTACACCCAGGCGTTGAGTGTGGATTGGGTGGGCGGTGCGCTCGCCGTCGCGACCGGGTGTCTGTCCTCCGCGGTGCTGGTGGCCAACAACCTTCGCGACATCCCCACCGACGCCGAGTCCGGCAAGATCACGCTGGCTGTTCGGCTCGGTGACGCCAAGACCCGGCTGCTGTTCCAGGGGTTGCTTGCGGTGCCCTTCGCGCTGACGCCGGTGCTGATGCTGGCGTCGCCGTGGTGTGCCGCCGGACTGGTTGCTCTGCCGCTGGCGGCACGCGCCGCCGGGCCGGTTCGCGCCGGACTGGGCGGTAAGGATCTGATCCCGGTGCTGCGCGACACCGGCCTGACCATGCTGGTGTGGGCGCTGGCGGTGGCCGCCGCGCTGGCACTCGCCTGATGGATCGGGCGCGCTCCGCGACGCTGTAGGTCGGTTCGCGCGCCCGATTCGCGGGGGGAGCCGACGGTCACCCGTCCCGGGG